>NZ_JAHMSB010000020.1:0-23245 GCF_018986355.1 Staphylococcus sp. CWZ226
GGCTTACATAAGAGTCCGTGAGGACTTCTATTATAAAGATTTTTATACATATTTTCGAAAATTTCATAAAAAAATAAACTACCGTTACACTTTTTCAAGTTATAACGGTAGTTTGTCTACGGTCTGAAAGCTGCCATAGGCAGCTTTTTCAATTATTGTGAATCATCTTGAGATTGATTGTTCGTATTTTGTTGTTTTTGTGCTTCTGCTTCACGTGCAGCTTGTTCATTTTGACGTTGTACTTGAGCTTCATAAGCACGTTGTTCCGCCTCTTCTTGTTTGCGTCGTTGTGCTTCTTCACGCGCATTGACTTCATCTTGGCGTTTCATTTCTGCTTCAAACTCTTTATTGATACGATCTTGATTTTTTTGCCATTCAGCCTCTTCTTCTTTTACTGCTTTTTGATATGCAGCATCAAGCTCTTCTCCATAATCTTCTAGCAATTTATCTACACGATCAGCTAAATCATTGTATTCTTTGTTCGTAACTCCACGTGTGACATGGTTCATACGCTCACCTTTTGTGAAGGCATTGTATAAATCAACTAACGCATTATATTCATCTGCAGAATAAGGATAGTCTTTTTCTTTAGATGATTTTTTAGAACTTTTCTCTTTAGTATCAGATGCTGCTGCTTTATTTGTATCGTTTTGACTGTCACCTTTTTTAATCATTGCTTGGTGGATGTTCCATTTACCTTTAACATTTTTCTTTTTAAACTGCGCATCCATTTCTAATGTATAGACTTTAGCGTCTGGTACATCGAACGTCAAAGATTCTACTGCAGTTTTTCCATGACTGAGTTGATGCGTGAAACTTCCTTCTGAATGATTACCGCCAACCCAGTCTGGATACGTTTCTCCTCTAATCGTCATTGCGAATGCGCTAGAATCCACAACCACTTTTGGTTTATTATTATTTTTAAATTTCAAAGTTACTTGTAATGCTTTCCCGTTCTTTGGTGCATCAATATCACTGTAGTTATTAATGTATTCCGCTTTGATAACTTGAACATCCACACCATCGGCATCTACTATTTGTCCAATTTTGAATGTCTGCATTTGATCAGTGGCTTTACCTTTTTTAATTGTTTCGTCTGATTGATCATGTGATTTCAAACCGAAACAGCCCGCTAATAAAAATAATGCACTGATTACAATTAACCAAAGTTTTTTCATTGATATCTCTCCGCTCTGTCTTAGTTGTAAGTATCATAGATGTCTAATGGAGACATTTATTTTCTTATATAACACTATCTTATATTACTTTTAACCAAAATCAATCTATTTTTAAGTTTTTGTTAAGCTCATGTGAAATATTTTTTATTTCCACGTTTAAAATGCTGAAAGTATAGGAATTCAGCGATTTTCTTTCTATTAATTTTTGTTGATTTTGAACAAAAAAGGGTTAACTTACACGGAATAGGTAATACAAATAAAAGCGAGTCATATATTCATACAAATAAATGAATATTTTTCTTTTTGTTATCGCTAAAAATGCACCTTTAAAGACACCTTATGCATAACGTTAACTTCTCAGACAAATTTAAAGTTATAACTAAATAATTGTGCAAAATTTCATTGACGAAACCAATAGAAAGCGTTTACAATTAATGTGAAATCAATCACATAGAGGAGTTGTATTAGAATGCAAAACTTAAGAAATAGACATTTCCTAACATTATTAGATTTTTCACAGAAAGAGATGGAGTTCCTACTGAACTTATCAGAAGATTTAAAACGTGCAAAATACGCAGGTATTGAGCAACAAACACTTAAAGGAAAAAACATTGCATTAATTTTCGAAAAAGACTCAACTCGTACTCGTTGCGCATTTGAAGTTGCGGCAGCTGACCAAGGTGCAAGCACTACTTACCTTGGACCAACTGGTTCTCAAATGGGCAAAAAAGAAACAGCAGCAGATACAGCACGCGTTTTAGGCGGCATGTATGACGGCATCGAATATCGCGGATTCTCTCAACGTACTGTTGAAACATTAGCTGAAGAATCAGGCGTGCCGGTATGGAACGGTTTAACTGACGAAGATCACCCAACACAAGTATTAGCTGACTTCCTAACAGCTAAAGAAGTATTGAAAAAACCTTATCACGAAATCAACTTCACTTACGTAGGCGATGGTCGCAACAACGTTGCGAATGCGTTGATGCAAGGTGCAGCAATCATGGGTATGCGTTTCAACCTTGTTTGCCCTAAAGAATTGAATCCTACGGATGAATTATTGAACCGTTGTAAAGAAATCGCTGAAGAAAACGGCGGCGAAATCTTAGTAACAGACGACATTGATAAAGGTGTTAAAGGTTCAGACGTACTTTACACAGACGTATGGGTATCTATGGGTGAGCCAGACGAAGTTTGGGAAGAACGTATCAAATTATTGAAACCTTACCAAGTAAACCAAGACATGATCGAAAAAACAGGTAACCCACGTGTTATCTTCGAACACTGCTTACCTTCTTTCCACAACACTGACACAACAATCGGTAAACAAATCTTTGATAAACACGGCTTAAAAGAAATGGAAGTTACAGATGAAGTCTTCGAAGGCAAACACTCTGTTGTATTCCAAGAAGCTGAAAACCGTATGCACACTATCAAAGCTGTGATGGTTGCGACTCTAGGAGATATTGGATAAGGAGGACACAAAGTATGGCTAAAATCGTAGTAGCATTAGGAGGAAATGCCTTAGGCAATTCCCCACAAGAACAATTAAAGCTAGTGGAAAACACATCAAAATCACTTGTAGCATTGATTCAAAAAGGCCACGAAGTAGTCATCAGTCACGGCAACGGTCCGCAAGTCGGCAGTATCAACCTAGGATTAAACTTTGCGGCAGAACATGATCAAGGTCCAGCCTTCCCATTCCCAGAATGTGGTGCAATGAGTCAGGCGTACATTGGTTATCAACTACAACAAAGTTTACAAAACGAACTACACAATTTAGATATTAAGAAACCTGTTGTGACTTTAGTCACACAAACAGTGGTTTCTAAAGAAGACCCAGCATTTGAAAATCCAACAAAACCAATTGGTAAATTCTATGACAAAGATTTAGCAGATACAATTGCTAAAGAACGTAAATACACATTCGTAGAAGATTCTGGTCGTGGCTACCGTCGTGTAGTCCCTTCTCCACAGCCAATTGAAATTGTTGAGCTACCAAGTATTGAAGATTTAATCAATAACGGATCACTCGTTATTGCTGGTGGTGGCGGCGGTATCCCTGTTGTTAAAGACGACCGCGGCGACTTACACGGTGTAGACGCAGTAATCGACAAAGATAAATCAAGTGCGATTCTTGCGGCACACATCAAATCTGATAAGTTAATCATTTTAACTGCAGTCGATTATATCTTCATCAACTTCGGTAAAGAAAACGAAGAAAAATTAACTAAAGTCACTACTGCTGATATGGAAAAATATATTGAAGAAGGTCAATTCGCTAAAGGTAGTATGTTACCTAAAGTTGAAGCATCTCTTCAATTCATTGAAAAGAACCCAGAAGGCGAAGTACTCATTACTTCTCTAGAAAATCTAGATGCTGCATTAGAAGGCAAAGTGGGTACAGTGATTACAAAATAATTCGCTATTGATGGTAGGTAATGCTCAATAGATAGTGAATCATGACAGATATATTGATTATAAAAAGTGCCTGAACATGCTTGAACAATCTCACATTTGTTACAACTTGTTCAGGCCTTTTATAAATATTTTGTTACATAATTTATATTCAAGTCCTATCATACACAGAATTTTGAATGAGCGGATCTCGCTGATTCAAAAAAATTTTACGCAAAAATAAAGAGTATTCTTACACTTTAATCTTTGATAACTTTTTTAAGTCCTGCGTTGGATAGCTTTTGAATATAAATTTAACAGCCGAAGAATGTCAAAGTCTATATATCTATCGATAGTCTCTATGACATTTGAAGCTGGAACCAATATATAAATAAAGCGTATGGGCTGAATAAAATGTATCTTGTCTTTTTTATCTGACATTCGAATATGATAACTGCATTTTTGAGATTCCCTTGCTTATAAGGAGATGATTATAATGGATCATGCAAATCAAATGGATGCTGCTAAAGAATCAACAGAGCCCCCTAAAAAGAAGAAAAAATTTAAACTTCGTATGCCTGGTGCCTTTGCCATTTTGTTCATTTTAACAATCGTTGCTGTTATTGCGACATGGCTGATTCCAGCGGGTGCGTATTCTAAATTATCTTATGAACCAGGGTCTGATCAATTAAAAATTGAAAACCCTCATAAAGAAATTAAGAAAGTGCCGGGAACCCAAGAAGAATTAGATAAAATGGGCGTCAAAATCAACATAGAACAGTTTGAATCCGGCGCAATTAATAAACCTATTTCTATCCCAGATACTTACGAAAGATTAAAACAAAATCCAGCAGGACCTGACCAAATTACAAGCGCAATGGTTCACGGAACAATCGAAGCCGTTGATATTATGGTATTCATCTTTGTACTCGGTGGACTGATTGGTGTTGTAAGTGCCAGTGGTTCATTTGAATCTGGATTACTTGCGTTAACGAAAAAGACTAAAGGTCATGAGTTTATGCTCATCTTCATGGTTTCTATCCTGATGGTACTTGGAGGAACCTTGTGTGGTATTGAGGAAGAGGCCGTCGCCTTCTATCCAATACTGGTGCCAATATTCATAGCAATGGGTTATGACTCAATTGTCTGTGTAGGGGCCATATTCTTGGCCAGTTCCGTCGGAACAACCTTCTCAACAATTAACCCATTCTCAGTAGTTATCGCCTCTAACGCTGCAGGTATTGCCTTCACTGAAGGGCTATATTGGCGTATCGCAGGTTGTATCATTGGTGCAATCTTTGTTATTGGTTATTTATATTGGTATACACAAAAAATCAAAAAGAATCCAAAAGCTTCTTACTCTTATGAAGACCGTGAGAAATTCAATGAACAATGGTCTGTTATGGGTAAAGATGCACATGCGGATCAATTCACTTGGCGTAAGAAAATCATTTTAATCTTGTTCGTTATCCCATTCCCACTTATGGTTTGGGGTGTAATGACTCAAGGTTGGTGGTTCCCAGTCATGGCCGCAATGTTCTTATCTGTAACGATTATTATCATGTTCATTGCAGGTATGGGTAAACAAGGATTAGGAGAAAAAGGAACAGTCGATGCCTTTATTAATGGTGCTTCTAGTTTAGTAGGTGTATCATTAATCATCGGTTTAGCGCGTGGTATTAACTTAGTTATGAATGAAGGATTAATTTCAGATACAATCTTGAAATTCTCATCTGACATCGTATCTCATGTGAGTGGTCCGATATTCATTATTATCTTATTGATTATCTTCTTCTTCCTAGGATTTATCGTACCATCATCTTCTGGTCTAGCAGTACTGTCTATGCCAATTTTCGCACCGCTAGCAGATACTGTTGGTATTCCAAGATTTGTTATTGTAACTGCTTATCAATTCGGACAATATGCAATGTTATTCTTAGCACCTACAGGACTTGTAATGGCAACATTACAAATGTTGGATATGAGATACTCACACTGGTTCCGATTCGTATGGCCAGTTGTAGTATTCGTACTTGTATTCGGTGGTGCAATGTTAGTAACACAAGTATTAATCTACTCATAATTAAAACAAAATTAAATAGGTATTCTGAAGCAGAGATCTGAATAGGTCTCTGCTTTTACATTTATAATAGGAAGAAACTCATGATTTTTTAGTAAAACAGTAAAATTAGTGTACCTATCCAGTAAAAAAAGTGATAGTGACTGGATCGCTGAACAAGTAATATTTTATTACATTGACGAATAACAAATTTATGTATAAATAAAAGAGGCTCATCGTAAACAATTACGATAAGCCTCCACACTTATGAATGATAAAAAGTTATTAAATCTAATGATTTTTACGATACGCATCCAACATATCTTAAAAAATTCTACTTAATTTTAAAGCTTTGGTTTAAACCGCTGCAGTAATTCTCTTTTTCTCATACTGCATCAATTTAAACCCACCTATATGGTGTTTAATAATAATAGGGACACTAACTTTTTTACGCATCCTATTTGTGACGATTTCTCTCTCTATGTCTCAAATAAAAATTCATTTTCTTTTTCTCTCGAATTTTGTATTACAAATTTTCTATATCTCATTGTGATACGAACTTGTAAATAATAGTTGTATCCTTAAAGAAGGAGTGAATTTCTAATACCGATGTTTGTCTAACTGGATTTCTAACCAGAAATAATATAACCGTTATGCGAAAGATTGCCTTTCGTTAGTTATTTTTTACCAGCTACAAACCTAATCGGTCAGGTCAATTGAATTACTGTGCTGTTAAACCTTCATGAAGTTCGATCTCTATTTATGAACTCAGCAATTCAATCTTGCACAGTACGCGCACCTTTCACAGCTGCAAATACAAATTGGACTTTGGCCTGTTTTTCTCTCAATTTGTATCAAAGTTGGATTCCTTTTTTGAGAGGTGTTTGTCTTGTGCATGGCTAAATATTAGCATCATGTTTTTTGATAGTCAAGAAAAATCTTAAAATTTTTATAGATTTTTTTACAATCATTACGGTTTCATACAATTTCTTGGTGGTTATCACTATCATAAAGTAAAAAATGTTATTTTTCTAAAACCGCACCACAACAACGATTAAAGTAATTTAGCAATATCAAAAAAATCTTGAATTTGTGTTTTTCGAGTTTTAGTGTTAAAAAAACCTTTGTGGTTTACGATAATTTTTTCGCTATATATGAAGTGAAATATTATCGTGATTTTTTTAATAAAAGTTCTTTACTTATCAAAAGTTATCCTATATACTTTTTCTTGTCTTCAAAGCAAGACAAAGATGCTGTCATTTTCTTTTTTGTTTTGAAGCGCAACTTTTAAATTCACAACTTGATGACCCGCCCTTTTTGGGCGGTTTTTTGTTTCTAACAAAGCAAAAAGGCCAGACCATAAAGATAACTTTTTGATCTAGCCCAATCAGAATAGAATGTCTAGTCTCATGCTAGAAACGGTTATGTAGCTTCTTGGAAAGACTACATGCTAAAATCTTAGCACTCCCCTATTTCTATTGTCAATCAAATATTTTAAATTTTAAATGAATGTAACCACGCTTTAATTTCTTATAAAAACATACATATTCTTATTGTTTGCAATATATTCAATTAATCAAAAGAATGGTTAGCTTCTCATTGAATACATCAATCGTTTTAAAATCATATTAAGCAGCTATTTAAAGGCATTCAAACATTCTCTCTGTTTATATTCTAAGTCCTTTTTCATTGTTTGAAATTCAGTATTATCAAACTGTTTTATTATTTTATCGAAAAAGGTGTTTACAAAAATTAAAAAGCACTTTATAATTCAACTATCTCATTACCTCTCTTTGAGGTACATCACTTAAATATAACGCTATATCCAACTCACTTTATTTCATAGCGTTCAATACCATTTCCTCTTACGTTAATAGCACATTATTTTCCCTTTAGTCGACAATCGACATTGTAGTTTTATTTTCAAGTAATACTCTAATTGATTCACAAACTAACTGAACAACTTAGAAACACGCAATTGATACATAACACAACTCAATCTTGTTTAAGATTATCGCAGTTATTTCCAAACCATATTAATTCTAGACATCAGAGAAAGGAAATTTTAATATGCCATATTTTATCCAATACATACTCCCATTACATGAATTTACAAGTATCACAATTTATAACTTCAATCTTTACTTCCCACTGACAGGTGCGCGCTTATGAATGAGCTCTCCATGACTATAAATTAATTTATTTTCAATTTAGCTTACACATTATTAATTCAATGACATCCAGACAGGAGAATATTTTCATGACTCAATTTCATAAAGAACTGCACATGACCTATCCTATTTCAAACTTAGTTTCTGAAATCAAAGAAAGCAACATGGATATTGATTCAAAGAAAGAGTTGATTTCTTTAACACAACATCTTCATCATGAATATCCACTCAACGTAGTAAAAATATTACGTGACAATTATATCCCTATCTCAAACTTAACTACTGAGGCTTACCAACAAGGTTATCGTCTTAAAATGGGGCAACTGGATATCAACTTTCCTAAACGTCTGTTCACTGAATTCGAACCTTCTGTTATCTTAAGTTATGCATTACCTGAAGCAGCGATGTGTATTTCATTGCTGGAAAATCATGTTCATGGTTTAACACAAGGTTCAATTCATAATGCGCTCTATTATTTTTGGGGACACTCCATCACTGAATCTCACATCTCTCATTTAAAAAGTGTATTGAGTCTTAAAACAAATACATGGCGCAAACGTTTGCTTGATCGTACTCACTATCACTTTATTCATGCGCATGCCCTTCAACTCCCTGTATTTGACGGTGCACATATTGACTTTGCGAAACTCTATACAATCACTGGCATCAATGAATATGGATATAGAGATATTTTAACTTTGACTGTTTCTTTTGAAGAAGAAAATGTGGTTTGGACACAACTCTTCAATGAATTGAAAAATCGTGGGATGAATCCGCCTTTAATGATTTCAGCTGACCTATCACCTGCTTTAATGAAAATATGTTCAAAACATTTTCCAACGATGAAATATCAAGTATGTTCTAGATCTATGAGAATTGCGTTGAATGAAGCTTTTGAACGTGTCTTAAATACTGATGACTATGCTGAACCACCAAAAGACGTTGCGAAACAAGCACGTCAACTGGTAGCTACACTATTCGAGCCTAATACTGAATATCAAGTCAATGTAGAAATCAAAAAAGAATTAGTAAAAATAACGAAAGACTATCCAAGTTTTGAGGAAGGTATAAATTTATTAAATCAATACTTTGAAAGCTGCTTTACGTATCTGACAATACCTGTCGCACCTAACTACAACTATGTACTGACAAGTAATAGCGCAGAACGTATCAATAAAGAAGTTAAAAAAATGAGTGAATGCCCTTATGTTTATGCGAGCCCAGAATCAGCAGAGCTGGCGATTTCTTGTTTTATGAAACACTTGGAGTTCAACAACTTCTTTAAACGTATAAAACTTAAAAACAGAGAGCTCTATTAAATAATTAAAGGACTGCGCTAAGCAGTCCTCACATGTTATAACTCTGTATATTTTTTATTTGACTCTTTAGCTTTCTCTACTGGATACTTAATCGCATTTTTCTTCAACTTTTCGCGGATAATATCATCAATATTCATCTCTAAGTTATCCGCAATCATGTAGCTGTATATCAAGACATCTGCCAACTCTTCAGCGATACGCTCACGCTTTGTCTCGTTGACTTCTTCAGGCTGTTTCCACTGATACAGTTCTAAAAGTTCAGATGCTTCAAGCGATAAAGAAATTGCGAGATCTTTTTCATTATGATAAGGTCTCCAGTTTCTCGCATTACGAAAATCATTAATTTCTTGGATGAGTTGTTCTGTATTATTCATGGTTTATACCTCCATTAGCGGCACGTTTAAGTTCATTTTGCAAAGCTTCATCTACTGCGTAAATATATAAGCCGTTGACGCCGCGTGTTAATAAGACGTTTAATTCATTCTTAAGCAATTCTTCTGTGAATTTAGCTTTTGTGTTATCTGAGAGTGTTCTATTTCTAGTTGCTTTTTGATTATAACTCTCTGAACCGTCAAAAATAATTTTACCATCTCTAAATTTAACAGATGGACCAATAATCACACCTGCATAATTTAAATCGAAGCCTTGTACGGTAAATGTTGAACCTACTTCATCAATAGTTTGACTTTGTTCAGGCCAAGATAAAGATTTTTCTCGTTTACTAACTTTGAGTTGACTGTTCCAAGGCATGCTCCATTCACCAATGCGTACACGCCAATAATCCGCTTCTTCAGGTGCTTTACTATTATACTTCCAGTCATACGTTGCGAGTAAACGTGAAATACCAGAGTCTTGAGATTGAGCTTTATTTCGTATTGCTTGTTCTAGCTGCTTAGGTTGATCAAATATTTTAATATCATACTTATCATCTTCAGGAATATTATCAATGGTTTGTTTATCTATGAGGCGACGAATCCAATCTACAGTATCTTCATTACTATTGATGCGCATTTGATTATTAAGATGTATGTGATTGTTATTTTCTTTAGTTTCTGACACCAATTTTTCTAACTGGTCTGCTTCTATCACTTGTTCAGTACTTAAGATTTGGTTTCTATCAAATACCGCAATAACTACTTTTGCTCGGGCAATTAAATCTTTCAGTTGGTTTTGTCCACGGTAAGATTGCTTACCTTGTGTCCATAATAAGTGCGCTTCATCTACAATGATTACATCTACTTTATCCTCAGTACTGCGCTGATTAATAAAGCTGGTAGGTTTGTTTACTATCGCTTGTTTTTTATTCTTTGGATCATACAACCCTAATTTCTTCGCAATTTCTTGATAAACTTTTAATTGTTCATCATGATTGACTAACAAATACACACTTAAAGGCTGGTTATCATTTTCTTCTAACAACGTTCGTTTTAAATCAAAGAACAAACTGCTCATTAATACGGTTTTACCTGAACCCGCTTCACCTTCTACCAACACCAGCTGTTCTTCTAAGTTATTATGTAACGCTACTTTTATCTTACCCGTTATCGCTTCTTTAGCTTTATTTTGTTCCTGAGTCAATTTATGAAACGGGGAAGCTTTGAATATCGCTGAATCTCTAATAATACTTTCTACTGGGAACAAAATATTATTCTCTTTATTCAACTTCTTCCAAATATCCGTAAAGATATCATCTAATTGATCAGCTGTATAATAATCGTTTTGTTGGTTTGCTCTCTTATTATAGATGTATTCAATACTATCAACACTTGATAAATACTGCATCAAACGATTCTCCACATCTAACGTTAGAGATTTATTGAAATAGCGATGACCAATCACATACATAGTCGACGTTAACGACAACGAAAAATCTGCCCAATAAGGTACTGTCTTCGCATCCGTCAATAAATGCTGAGAAGTACGCTCCTTAATATCAGCTGTCTCCCCTACATACACCTTAAAACCCTTTTGCTTATCATCATTAATGATATAAACCGTAGGATACTTCAACAGATACTTCGAATCCTCAGAGCCTTCCCATACGTCCACAAAATGATTTAAATCCTCCATTGAATACTTTATTTGTTTAATTATCGGCTTTCTTTTCCTATTCATTTTAATCACCTAATACACCATTAATATTGTAGTAATAAAATACTACACACCCGTTTAAGATAATTATAAGTGTCAGTGAATAGGAAAACAATAAAACCACCATACGATTCAGCTTCCAAAATACATTTATACACAATGTATTTTTCTTTCATGTTCTTTTAATACCGTTCTCTTTAATTTTAGCCTTTATATACTGATTCTCATTTTATAAACAGTAATTACATATCAGTTGTAATTTTTAATCGATGAATGCTTCTAACTTTAATACTAATCATTGATTTATCACAAATTGCTACTCAATATTCCTGTAAATTTTTTAGAGTTGCACATATTTATTTGAATATTTAGAAAATATTAAGTAAAATGAGAATAAACTAAGTAAGCGCTTACATAGTGAATGTTTACTTGTTTCCATCTTTTATATTAAGGGGGCGATAATTTGAAACAATATGACTTAGTTGTTATTGGCGCTGGCCCTGGTGGTTATGTTTCTGCTATTCGAGCAGCACAATTAGGTTTAAAAGTAGCTATCGTTGAAAAACAGTATTTTGGGGGAACCTGTTTAAACGTTGGCTGTATACCATCCAAATTATTATTAGAATATGGTAAAAAAGTTCAAAACATTAACATTGCTGACTCTTGGGGAATACACACTGAAAATTTAGACATAGATTATTCTAAATTGCTCTCTAGATCGAAGACAGTAATTTCTCAATTAACTGGCGGTGTTGAGCATTTACTTAAACAAAACAAAGTTGATCAGATTAAGGGTGAAGCAATTGTAAACGAAGACTTAACCATTAAAGTTGATCAGCAAACCATCAAGGCTAAAGACATTATTCTTGCAACTGGCAGTACTCCATTCGTTCCTCCTATCCCTGGACTAAAAGAAACAAACTATCACACTACAGACACTATCTTCAAAATCGAAAAACTACCAAAGCAATTAGCAGTAATTGGTGGTGGCGTTATTGCTACAGAAATCGCATCATCAATGGCTGACTTAGGTGTTAAAGTGACAATTATAGAAGTCGCTGATGATATCTTACTCACTGAAACTAAAGAAATCCGCTCCGTATTAAAAGAACATTTAGATTCTCAAGACATTACAATTTTAACGCAATGCACAATTGATAAGGTTACCCAAGATCATATCCAATTAAAAGATCAAAAAGATATTAACTTTGATACCCTGCTTGTCGCGACTGGCAGAAAACCGAACCTTCAAGTCATTAATGAACTCAATATCGAAAAAGATGAAAAATCATTTTTAAAGGTTGATACAAATTATCAAACTAACATCCCACACATTTATGCCGTTGGAGATTTAGTAAATAGTTATCAGCTTGCTCATGCTGCGGGTGCTGAAGGAATCGTGGCAACAGAAAGTATTGCTGGTTTAAAACCTAAAGCAATTCAAAATGAAATGATTCCACGTTGTATCTATACGCGTGTGGAAGCCGCTTCAGTAGGTTTATCTCAAGAACAAGCAGAAGAACAAGGTTATAAAGTTAAAACAGTCGAAGCTCAATTCCAAAGTAATGCTAAAGCTTTGATTGAGGGAGAGACAGATGGTTTTATTCAACTCGTTATTGATACTCAATATAGTGAAATATTAGGTGGTTTTATTACCGGGCCTAATGCTACTGAGTTAATTGGTGAACTGCTAGGTGTAAAAGTATCTGAAGGAACAATAGAAGAATTATCGCAAGTGATTCAACCTCACCCTTCTCTTTTAGAAGTAATGGGAGAATCTGCAGATAGTTATCTAAATAAAGCAATTCATAAATAGCTATTTTTAAGGGGGAATTAGTTATGAATAAAGAAGAAGCACGCTGGATCTATAAAACAATGAATGAAATCCGTGAATTTGAAGACAAAGTACATGAGATATTTGGCAAAGGAGAAATCCCTGGATTCGTGCATCTATACGTTGGCGAAGAAGGTGTCGCAACGGGTGTAATGGCTTTATTAGAAGATGATGACTATATCACGAGTACACACCGAGGACACGGACATGCTATTGCTAAAGGTTGCGACTTAAACGGTATGATGGCTGAAATCATGGGTAAACGAGACGGCTTAGGCCATGGTAAAGGTGGCTCAATGCACGTGGCAGAAATAGATAAAGGTATGCTCGGTGCCAATGGTATTGTAAGTGGCGGTTTCGGCTTAGCAACTGGTGCTGGTATTTCTTTAAGAAACCAAGGCAAAAATAATGTTGCTGTATGCTTCTTTGGAGATGGTGCAGCAAACGAAGGAAACTTCCATGAAGGCTTAAACTTCGCTTCGATTTTAAACCTGCCTGTTATCTTCGTTTGTGAAAACAACCAATTTGGTGAAGGTACTACACATAAATATGCAAGTGCATCAGAAACAATTGCTGAGAGAGCTTCAGCTTATAACATGCCTGGTGTTTATATAGATGGAATGAATGTAGTAGAAGTATATGATGCAGCAAAAGAAGCTATCGAACGTGCTAAAAATGGCGAAGGTCCTACGCTTATAGAGTGTGATACTTATCGTAAGTATGGACACTTTGAAGGCGATGAACAAAAAGTAAAATCAAAAGAAGACCGAAATGCTGATCGTAATCCAACTGAAGAATTCCGAAAATATGCCATTGAAAATGACTTGTTAACTGAAGATGAAGCAAATGAAATTGAAACAGCTGCGAAAAAAGCTGTAGAAGATGCAGTAGAATTTGGTGAAAATAGTGAATTACCAGATTTAGATTCTTTATATAAAGATGTATTTGCATAAGCTTAAAGGGGGAACTGACAATGGGAGAAGAACGTAAAATCACATTTATGAAAGCCGTAAACGAAGCAATGGATATTGCGATGGAACAAGACGAAAACGTTATATTAATTGGTACTGATGTAGCCGGCGGTGCAGATGTAGATCACTTACAAGATGATGATTCATTCGGCGGTGTATTCGGTGTTACAAAGGGATTAGTTAAAAAATATGGACGTAATCGCGTGATCGATACACCTATCGCTGAACATATTACTTTAAGTTCCGCAGTCGGTGCTGCTGCAACAGGCTTAAGACCTGTGGCAGAATTAATGTTCAATGATTTTATCGGGTTTGGACTTGATCCTATTTTAAACCAAGGTGCAAAAATGAGATATATGTTTGGCGGTAAAGCCAAGATTCCAATGGTAGTTAGAACTGTCCATGGTGCTGGCGCTGGTGCCGCTGCGCAACACTCACAAACACTATATAATATTTTTGCTAGTATTCCTGGTGTTAAAGTAGTAGTCCCTTCTAATCCATATGATGCTAAAGGATTACTTTTAGCAGCGATTAAAGACGATAATTTAGTTGTTTACTCAGAAGACAAGACATTACTAAGTATGAAAGGTGACGTCCCTGAAGGAGACTATATTGTTGAAATCGGAAAAGCTAATGTCGTACAAGAAGGCGATGACTTAACAATTGTAGCAATAGGAAAAATGGTACAGACCGCTTTAGACACTGCTGAAAAGTTATCTGAAGATAATATTTCAACTGAAGTCATCGACTTACGCTCAATTTCTCCATGGGATAAAGAAGCGGTATTAGAATCAGTAAAGAAAACAGGTCGTTTGATTGTGATAGATGAATCTAATCCTCAATGTAATATAGCTGGAGATGTCGCTTCAGTAATTGGTGATATTGGATTCGATTACTTAGATGGACCTATTAAAAAAGTTACTGCTCCAGATACACCTGTACCTTTCGCTCAAAACTTAGAACAAGCATACATTCCAAGTGTAGAAAAAGTATTAGATGTAGCTGATGAACTAATTGCTGATTTAAAGAAAGTAAAATCTTAAGTTAAGGGGGTGGATAAAATGAGCACAAATATTATGATGCCTAAACTAGGCATGACAATGAAAGAAGGAACTGTTGAAGAATGGCATGTACAAGAAGGTGATTCAGTAAATAAAGGTGACATTATCGTTTCAATCAGTTCAGAAAAATTAACACAAGATGTTGAAGCCCCTGCTGACGGAACTATTATAAAAATCACTACTCAAGCTGGTGAAGAAGCGAAAGTCAAAACACCTATTGGGGTTATAGGAGAAAGTGGAGAGACTGTTGAAGAAAATGAGCAAGAAAACAGTTCAGAAAAAGATGAAACTTCTGAAGAAAAAGATGTGAATTCAAATGATACTAACGAGTCTCCATCTCCTAAAGAAGTTAGTGCTACTCAGAATAAAGGAGAACGTATATTCATTTCTCCTCTGGCACGCAATATGGCAGATAAAAACAATTTAGATATCTCTCGTATCGAAGGCACAGGCGGAAATGGAAGAATTACCAAACTTGATATACAGCGTGTTCTTGAAAATGGATTAGATAAAGAGAGTCAAGATACGACTGATACACCTTCTGCTGCTTCTGTTCCATCTTCTACTGCAGGAGAAGGATTAAATCCAATACGTAAACGTATTGCTCAAAATATGCGTCAGAGTCTCGAACAAACAGCACAACTTACTCTGCACCGTAAAGTTAATGCTGATCCATTATTATCATTTAAAGAAAAATTAGCTACAGAGTTAAGTAATGCTGGACAAGATGTGAAGTTATCTATCACAGCATTGCTCGCTAAGGCTGTAGTATTATCACTAAAAGAGTATAAAAAAATTAATGTCCGCTATGAAAATGGTGAGCTTCAAGAATTTGATGAAGTACATTTAGGTATTGCGACATCATTAGATGATGGACTGATGGTACCTGTGATTAAAGAAGCGGATAGTAAAAGCATCGGGGCATTAGCAAATGAAATTAAAGATTCTGCAGAAAAAGTACGTAATGGTGAAACTAATGATGTTGTCTTATCTGGTGCTACATTTACGATCACTAATATGGGTACAAGTGAGATTGAGTACTTTACTCCAATTTTAAATGTGGGTGAAGCGGGCATCCTAGGTGTTGGTGCTATGCAATCAGAAGTTGTTATACAGGATGGCAATGTAAAGCAAATTCAACGTTTACCACTCAGTCTAACATTTGATCACCAGTTATTAGATGGTGCTGATGCTGCAGAGTACTTAAAAGTGTTAGCAAGATATGTGGAGAATCCTTATTTATTAATATTATAATTATAAAGAACCAGGTCTGTGTATGAAATCAACAGACCTGGTTTTTTCATTTTTATGTTATATATTATCTCTCTTCTAATGGAGTAATATCTAATACTTCTGTAACTTTTTTTAATTCATCATTAACCATTGCATAGCCATTAACCATACATTGTCCCTTACTTAAAGAAGATAATTGATTTTCAATTCTTAATCTTGAATTTTTATCTGTGGCAATTGTTCTACTTACATTAGTTATTTGATCTTCTGGAGGGGCAAAGTGAATTTGTAAAGCTGCATTATAAAGTGCTGCAGTATCTCCACCAGAATTCTTTATAGAATTAATGGACTGAGTAGCTAACCAGGATGACCAACCGAATTTACGGCCTTCCTTTAGAATCTTAGTTGTAGGTGAAGATTCTTTATGGTTGAGGTTCTGCATTTCATCTAATAACACTGGTATAGGAGAGTTTTTATCCCCTTCTCTTTCTGTAAAGTTGTATAGATCCCATAATAAAAATTCTGTAATAATTTTCTGTATTTCTGGGGTATATCCTTTTAATTGGAATATATTAACATCTCCGCTGTTTCCAAATACATCCTTCCAGTTAAATGAATTGTTTTCATATGCAAATGGATCCTTGTTCAATAAGTTACTTATTCTACCTTGTAAATTTAACGATTGAGCAGTATCTTCATCTATCAATCTTTGTTTTATAATTCCAAAAGTAAGTTTTTCATCAAAAGTACTTAGACCACTTCTAATATGTTCTTTCAATAAACTGCTTTGTTGAATACCTAAGCTAAAAACAAAATCAATGATTTGAACGACTCTATCTGCAATATCTTCATTTGTTTCTTCTATCAAAAATCCTCCCAAATCAATGTTATTTCTCTTAAACGGATTGATAGGCAATTTATCTTTGAAAATATATTCGATTTTAAGCTGATCTTGCAGTCTTTTTTTAAATTCATCTTCTAATTGTGTCTCTAAGAACCCATCTGTATAATCGACTACTAAACTATCAATATGATTTTTTGACATTTCATACAACAGACATTGCATAAAATAAGTTTTACCTTGCCCTGATTTTCCACTAATTAGTAAATGACGATTAGGCAAGCCTTTATTGCCATATTCCCAATATAGCTTTTCAACACTTCCATGTATATTGCCTAACAGAATCCTTTTTCCTTCAACTTTATTTTCAACTTTGAAATCACCACTTTTCGATTCAAAGACATTAGTATCCTCAGGAGGAGTAATGATAGGTGGAGCATCCTCTGATACAGGAACCTCAGTTGGAGTGTCATCTGTATTCGAATTACTATTCGGTTCAACTTCAATTGTTAGAGGTTTGTTGTTGTCTTCACCATTATCTTTACCTGTATCTTTTTCCGAATCAATGTCTATATTGCTTAGTTTCAATCCTTTTTTGCCACTCTGTATTTCATTTTTCAAATCTTCGTAACTTTTTTCAGCATCTATATAGGCATCATATTCAGTCAAATGAAGTTCAGCAATATTATTATCTAATTGCTTAGTAATTTTCCTATAACTGTTACCTTCAGTGAAAAATACTGAAATCCCTTTTGCTGTAGATATATTAAAATTATTACTAAATTTAATTTTATTGTTTAATACATCTGTCTTACTTTCCAATACTTTGACTTTCTTTTCATCTTGAATTACACCATTATCAATAAATTTTTTCAAGTTCCCAAAGTATATATTGGCGAAGAAATATCTATAATAATCTCTAGTAAATGAAATATCATCATCATTTATTAGATGCTTATTAAGTACCTTATATAATTCCGAAACTTGCAATGAAGCTTTATTTAACACTGATGAGTCATTTATTCCTACTTTAACCTCAGCAGGTAATAGATAAAATACTCCTTCATTATTTTCGTCTAACTCAAATCCAACAAATAATAAATCATCAGAAATAGACCCTTTATGTTTTAATTCTTTTGCTGAGAAAATATCCGTACTCGCATCTAGACCTTGCTGTCTACTTACTCTTATAATTTCTTCTAATGATACTGGAATCCAAGTAATGTCACTTCTCTCAAGTAAAGCAAGTATTGTTTTGTATGCAGCAATTATGCTTAGTTTTTCTCTTACCTTATTATCTACTTCAAGACTTCTACTACTTCTTGTACCTATAATGGATAATAACCATTCTCCGTTCAAGATATTAAATGAGCGAATTATAGATTCCATATTTTCAGGTTGGAAATTTACATTCACTTTATTTAAAAATTCTTTTAACACATTTTCATATTGAGATGTGTTGTTAGTCACAGTGATGGACTCATAATTAAATGATGAGGTTTGGTCATTATAATGAATAACATAAAGATCTTGTTCATTATCATTGAAATAAGACAAATCTACTGACGGGTCAATAAATGTTACCCAGTTTGAATTATCAAATATTGGTTGCAGGTTTTGTTCCGATAAACTAATTACATTATTAGCTATAACTTCATTCTTTTTATATGGATTTAGACGTCTATTTTGATTATTAGAAATAAAACTATTCCATATTTTCGCACTATTAACGAGAGTATTATGAGATGTCAGACCCTTTACACCAAAACCAGATACGAAGCTATTTCCCATTTTCGTATAAGTTAGATCAGAAAGTAACCCATCATGAGCAATAGAACAGTTTAATTTGTTAAAGTCATTAACACTGAACTGAGGTTTCTGATCAAAGTTTAAAAATGTGATATGAAATAGATTGTCACTATGGTTAAAGTATATGTTGATTTTATCTTTCAATGTTTTTATAACATCTTCTTCTTCATTATTGTTTTTCAATTTGTTTGGAACTTTAACTCCAAGCATTTCTGTTAGTTCCTTATAACTTTTCAAATTATAAAACTCTTCGAATACTGGACTTTCAATCTCATTATCAGCTTTATCTAAGAAGATGTTAATTGGATTGATTAAACTTATATAACGGTTGTTCGTGAAGTCATTTAAAATATATTCACAAACACCTTTTAATACCATCTTATAATCTTCTATATCAACAAATCTTGTATTTAGTGAAAACTCATCGCTAATGCTAAACAAATATTTGAAATGCTTTTTAAAATCAGACAGTCTAGATTTTATTATATTACTTAATTTTTCAGCATTCGCCTTATTTTTTGAAGTATAGGGTTTGAAAATAATACCTCTTGGATAATAATCTTCATAATTTGAGAAATAATATTGATCCTCTTCTACAAAATATGGCAAAAGACCAGCAGAATTAAATTTTCTTAAAATCTTTTCTGGTATTTTACTATCTTTAATCATTTTGGTTTTTTGAATTTCATATCTTAAAACCAATGGGTGTAAAGGCGTAAGATATAAAATACTATCTCCTTTAATAACACCTACTTCATGAATATTTTGAGTGTAAATATCATCTACCTTTTCATTATCTTTTAATTCATTCAATTCTTGCTCAAACAAAGCACAATATTCTTCTGCTTTCTCTAAAAGACTACCTTCTAGATACATTAAACTTGGTAAAGTGTTGTACCTTTTTATTTCTGCTAATAGATCATCATAGACTTCAGTTAGTGCTGGTTTTAATTCTATCCTATCTCCGTAAAAATTATCATCGATGATTTTCCCGCACATATAATCATTGTTCATCATGTTTTCTTCAAAATTTAATAAATCTTTAAATGTAGTGTATAGGTGGTATTCTTCGTTACCTTGTATTACCTTTTTGTTTTGATTTTCTATTGATAATTTTTTATCATATAATTTCTTCATCAAAGCAAAACCAGATATAGGGGCTAATTTTTTAGAAATTTCACTTAATGTCAATTTATAATAAACTTCATTAATATTTAAAGTTATATAAATATTAGCTTCGTCTTCCGCAATCAAATTATTGAATTTAAATTTATTTTCAGATTGTATATCAAAAGTTTGACCATTCTCTCTAACAGTCACTTCTCTTGGTGGCTGATTGTTTATTAAAAGTTCATTTTCTATATCTTTCACTGATATTTCTACCATTTTTGTCTTTGAATCATACTTCAAAGAGTAATCAGTCTTTAAATTTTCAATCAATTCACTACTAAAATTAACAACTAATATCCTGAATTTGAAAGTTAAAGAATTATTATTATTGTGTTTGTAACTAAATTCAAAATAGTGGTCATCATTCTCGTTAAGCTTTGATGTATCAATAATAATATTTTTTCTTTGAGCTTTTATTTCCACTTCTTCTTTTGAATTATTTGTCAAATTTAAATTTTTCATACCTCGTTTAACAATATAATTACTTTCGGGTGGAATATCAAAAGGAAGTTTAACTTTTTCTAAATGTTCACCATTTTTAAAAATAACTATACTTCGTTCTCGTTGTTGAACCTTAGTTTTCCCTTTAGGTTTGTCCCATACTTCTATATTTTTAAATTGTTCTAAAAAATCTTCTTCAAGATAATTCATTTGAATACGTTTTAATTGGTCCATAGCATCTTTACTGTTTTTAACAGTCTCAAAATCCATTTCGTACCAATCATCTTTAGAAAGGGAATTTACTACTTTTTCATTATCAAAATTTTCTTCTAAACCTTCTTTTGGGTTCCCTCTATCGTGGAAATAGTTAACATCATCAAACAACTCTTTATTTTTCTCTAATCTATTCTTTATTTCTTTGTTAGAGAAAGTTCCAATTTGTTTATCTTCAAATAATCCTAGTTGGAAATAGTTTTCTTTGTCTATTTTCCCTTGTTCTATAATGCTAAATACAGCTTCAAAATCCATCAAAGTATACTTAACTAATTCATCGTCAAATGTATTATTGATCACAAATTCCATTACAATTTTTTCATGGTCTTCTAATTGACTCTTTCTATTACTTACTTGCTTTTTTAAATCATTTCTTAAAGTACGAGTGTGAAATGGTGCTCCTTGTTTTGCTAAATCGAAAGCGCCTCCTGTTATACTATCAAGATCTTCACTGATTACAAATATAACTACAGAGTTTTTCCATTCATTCTCCTGTAAGGAAACTTTGTTACGAATAGTAACTAAAAAGTCATTCTTAACCCCTTGTTTTGCAAATACAAAAATAACATTACGATTTTGAATTTCTATTGATTCGGTTGAAAATTGAAATTCTTTACTTTCAAACATTTTTATCTTTTTATTTTCAGTATGATAAATCGCTCTTTGCAGTTTTTCTATTTCAGCTTCATTGTTTAATATAAGGAAATATCTATCTCCTGAGTTCAGAGTACTCTCTTCAAGGAAAGAGATGAGTTTTCCGCTTAAAAAATTATAATATTGGCTTGACATACTTAGCCTCCCCACTATCGCTTTTTTTATCTAAAATATTCATTTTTTCATATAATTCCACTATTTCTTCTTTTGAATATCTATCTAAAAATACTCCTCTTTTTTCAAATTCATTGAACACTTCAGTAACTATCATTTTTTCACTTTTAACAATTAGGGCTGTTAATAAGATAATCAATTCTTTTCTAAGAGTTAGCACTTTTCCTAGTTGTCCTCTTCTTTTCAAGAAATATAGATCTCCTATTTCTTCGATAGATTTAGGAAACCTTGATATTGTCTCATTAGAAACATCATTAACAAGCCAATCTCTAAACATTAAAATTTTGTCGTCTAAATCTTCCGGTATAAATTCTTGTTTTGACATAGATGTTTTGTACATTTCTAGAACTGTTTTTAATTCATCATCTAACTTTTGTCTATCACTGTTATCCATATTTTTTATGTCTTGTAAAGAGTAGAAAGTTTCGTATTCTAACAACTCATTTAAATACCCTATCAAGTTATCATTAGCTAAAATATTTTTATAAATACTTTTTATTAAGTTGAAACCTCTTTTATTCGTTATTCTTGTACTCGTTATCTTTTCTGAATCTAATGTATAGTACAATTCAAACAACTTACTATCATCGACATTAAAGCGATCTATAGTAAGAACCGTCTGCATTAAAAACTGAAAATAATAAAAGGAGAAGAACAAGCTTAAATTTTTTATAGCAAAGTCTTTATGTTCCAAAAGAAATTATAAATCTTCAAATCTTTCTCGAAAAATTTCTTTATTAATTAGTACAAATTGATTATCAGTTTTTTGTTGGGGGATCTTTTCTAATGATTCAATTAGAATATCTTCAACTAAGTTAGATGTAGATCTATCACTTATAAACTTTTTCCAGTTCTCGTCATTACTTAAATCAAAGATTTTCATGATAAATTTTGCAACATCAACTTCTCCCTTTTTTTCATTATTTTCACTGAGAGTATAATAATTTAATAGGAATGGGTGCCTAAAAGACTTTATAGATGATTCATTAAATAAATTTGAAAGAAATTTATGCTTTTCATCTTCTCCCATTTCAAAACCATCTAATAATTGAACACTGTCAACATTTTCCACAATATTATCTATATTATAGTTATCTGTTAAATATACAGGGTCCCAACCTATACTCATTCTTGATAAAGCTCCTATTACAGGTTCAAAACCTTGTGAAAACTTAGCCCTTTCTGGATTTCTTGTAAAAAAGGGCAGTAGTTTGTTTTTGAAATTTCTTTTAAAGTTAGGCTTATCATTAGAGAGTTTTAATTTATTTATTAACTGTGTACTTAAATCTGCCATTATTTTACCTCCTTAATTTCGTATCCTAAAAACCCTTTTTGTACTTGGTATTTTTTGTTATTTTCAATAAGACTTATTATAGTTTTTTCTTTAGACACAGATTCATTAAGAATTTTTTCAACGAATTCAGAAAAGACTATAGAGTCTTTCCAGACTGTCGACAAAGTCCTACGGACTTGTCGGCATTTTTTATTTTTTAACATTTTACATAATAACCTTTTCCCCATTTCTTGTATAATGATAGTAATAAGATAATGAGGTGATAGTATGCTAAA
>NZ_JAHMSB010000021.1:0-19864 GCF_018986355.1 Staphylococcus sp. CWZ226
TTGCTTCATAACCTTCCGGTGCTGTGAAATCAACTGTGTAGTCGCCGTTTTCTAGACCAGTAAACTCATATTTACCGTTCGCATCTGTAACTGTCGTTACTGTTGATCCGTCTGGTTTTGTCAATGTCACTGTTACACCTTCGATACCCACTTCATTTGAGTTTTGGATGCCGTCTTTATTGCTGTCTTCCCATACATAGTCGCCTAAGTTGTATGTCGCTGGAACTGGTTCTGGTTCAACAACTGGTTTGAAGAAACCGCTGTCGATTGTGTAATCATCAGCATTATTGATGACAACTGTAGTTGTTGTACCATTTGAATCAAGCGCTGTTAAATCGCCTTGATTTACAAGTGTTGCTTCATAACCTGCTGGCGTTGAGAAGTTAACTGTGTACTCACCGTTTTCTAGGCCAGTGAATTCATATTTACCGTCAGCGCCTGTTACTGTTGTTTCAGTCGTGCCGTCTGGTTTTGTCAACGTTACAGTTACGCCTTCGATTCCTACTTCGTTAGAGTTTTGGATGCCGTCTTTGTTGCTGTCTTCCCATACATAGTCACCTAAGTTGTATGTCGCAGCTACAGGTTTATAGAAACCAGAGTCGATTGTTAAGTTATCCGCACCATTAATTGTTACAGGTACAACTAAACCATTTGAGTCTACAGTGCTATCTGTTCCAGCATTTTGTGTAGTCGGAACATAGCCTTCTGGTGTACTAAATTCTACTGTATAATCTCCGTTATTTAAATCTGAGAATAAGTAGTTCCCATATCGGTCTGTTACTGCTGTATTGATAATGTTACCGTTAGCATCTTTAAGAGTAACTAACACGTTTGAAATTGGTGTTTCTCCACTATCTTGAATACCATTTTGGTTAGTATCTTCCCATACATAGTCACCTAGTCTATAAGTTTCAAGTGTTCCGTCTCCAGTACCTGAACTATTTTCAATTACAAAGCTGTTATCAAAGAAATAGCTTGCTGTGTAACCAGATTGATCTGTTGCATAGAGAGTCGCTCTAGTTGTTAAATTTGAACTATAAGTCGGATCGAATTGTGAATCCATAACTACTACATACGGATTATCAATCGCACCGAAATTAATAATCATATCACCATTTGCATTTGTATAAATACTTCCGTTATTTTGGAAACTTTGTGCTAAGTCTTGGTAACCTGCAGCTTCAAAATCATAGCTATCAGGTAATTGACTTGGGTCTGGAACTTCATAAATATGGAAAGTTGTATAGTCAAAGCCAATTAGCGCATTACTGTTACCGTCTTTTGGAGCCATAACTAGAGCTGCACTGCTTAAGTTTAAATCAGTTGGGTTGACATAAACCACTTCAGTAAAATCGTTAGTTGTATTTGTCGCATCAACATTTGTAATCATTGAATCAACGTATGCCGGATAAACCCCATGTTCGTGTGAATCATATGCATATGTGATTTGTGTATTAAATGTTTCACCAGCTAAGTTATAAGTTAATGGGTATGTTCCATAATCTTTCGCTGTATTACGATCCGCAAACTGCGCTAAACTAAAGCTCCCTGATACATCTTCTTTATCATTAACCCAGTCAGTAAAGGTATAAGTTAAAGTTTTAGTAGTTGTGTCGTAAACACCGTTTGCAACTACATATCCTGATGGTGATAATAACTCAGTTGTGAATTGATTGTTAGTATTTGTATAATCTAGTTCCCCATCCATATTTGCATATGTTGGCATTTGTACAGTGAAATAGTCTCCACCTTGCACTGTTCCATTAACAGTATAATCTGCATTCAATCGGAAATTACCACTTTGGTTAGGGTCAATCTGTTCTGTTGAGATTGTAGGATTTGAAATAGTAACTAAATCATTTACATTCGTACCTGTTGCTGCTGCTAATGTTGTGAATGTTGTTGGTGATGCTGACATTAAACTTAATGAACGTGACATTGGTGTTGTTTCAGCTGTCGTTTGAATTGTGTTTGCATCTTTATTATCAGAAGATTGTTGCAATAATTTGTATGTTGCTAGTTCAGGTGAATCAGCACTTGTAACACCAGCTTGTGCAGCTAAATCACTTGATTGTAAAGATGTATCTTGAGTAGTACCTGTACCTGCATCTGTAGTTGTATTTGAATCAGCAGCTGCAATGACTTGTTGAGTCGGTTCAGTAGATGAGACAGTATTTTGTTCAGCACTTGGTTCAACTGTTGATTTATCAACCGTTTGGTCAGTAGAACCTTGAGTAGTTACAGGTTCTTCAGCTGTTTGAGCAGAAGTCGTATTTGAAGTGCTTGATGTATCTGCTGATTTTTCTTGTGTTGTAGTAGTTGGTTCTTGTGCAGAAGATGTAGGTGCATCTACTTTATCTGAAGTCGATGATTGTGATGATGTATCAGAAGTTGATTTTTCTTGTGTTGTAGAAGTTGTTGTATCAGCTGACTCTGGTGCTGATTGTGATGAAGTATCTTTTGTTGTCGATGATGTATCTGTTGAAGATGCAGTTTGAGAAGAAGTTTCTTGTTGTGGAGCATCTGACGTAGTTGTTGTATTTGTATCATTATTAGTTGTTGTATTTTGTTCTGGTGTTACAGTTTCACCAGTTGTAGGTGCATCTGTAGTTTTTGTATCAGTTTGTGGTGTTGTTGATTCAACAGGTTGGTCAACCGATTGGTCAGTTGATTGATCTGTTGTGTTTGTTTGTGTTTCTTGTGTCGGTGCAGTCTCTTGAGTTGGTGCAGCATCTTCTGTTGGTTGTGATGCTGGATCACTAGTCGAACTACCTGACGTTTGGTTACCAGTAGAATCAGTTGTTCCTTCTGCAGCTCTTGCTTCGTTACCAATTCCGAACAATAAAGTTGCTCCAACGATAATAGAAGCTGTTCCTACAGTGAAACGACGGATCGAATATTTATTTTGACGCCTTGCGTCAAAGCCTCGCGAATGTGAATTATTTCTCATATTAAGATATAACCCCTTTCCAAAAATTAAAAAAATTTCCCTTGTCCAATTGTTACGTATATTGTTTACCACTTACCTAAGTTTTCAAAAAACTAGTATAAATAGATAGTATCACAGTTCCAAACAACTTTGTATTACTATTGATTTATTTTTCGTAAATTTTATGGAACAACGCATTTCAACAACAAAAACTTAACTGCATGAAATTTTTTGGTTGAATGTATAATTATGTTAATGAAAAATCATCTGTAAGTTGGTCGAATCCACACGATGCAATTGAACTCAATTTATTTTGTTTTTATAAATTATCACTCTGATTAGAGTTAATTTACTCTACAGTTTCCAAAATAATCTCAATAATAAAGCGTTTACAAATTTAATAACCTCTTAATATTTGTCACAATTTAGACACATTTAGATGATTTCTTTTGTATTTTTTGATTTAAATGTCCTAACTTTGACAAATTAAATGTTGTAAAACATCCCTTTCACATAAAAATCTTCACTTGCATATCCTCCCGCACAAATGTAAACTTAAAACATTAATAAGTTTACATATTGAATTTCACTATAAAGGAGATCTCGATTATGCAAATTGCACAAGATATTTTAAATGGCAAATCACTCACTAAAGAAGAAGTCTATAATTTATATACAGATGTATCTATTGATACGATGACATTATTAGATGAGGCTTATGCTATTCGAAAACATTATTACGGAAAGAAAGTAAAACTGAATATGATTTTAAATGCGAAGAGTGGTATCTGTCCTGAAGATTGTGGGTACTGTGGTCAATCAAGGGATATGAAAAGAAAAGACCGTTATGCTTTGATTCCTGAAAATGACATTGTGGCTGGCGCAAATGCTGCTGCTGAACATCAAATAGGTACATACTGTATTGTGATGAGCGGTCGTGGTCCTAGTGATAAAGAAGTTGACCATATCACTTCATCAGTGAAACAAATCAAACAAACGCATCCTGAATTAAAAGTTTGTGCATGTTTAGGCATCGCAAATGATGATCAAGCACAACGTTTAAAAGATGCAGGTGTTGATCGTTACAACCATAACTTAAATACAAGTGAAAATTATCATGATACTGTGGTCACAACCCATTCCTATGACCAACGTGTGAATACTGTAGAAATTATGAAAGCACATCATATTTCACCTTGCTCTGGCGTTATCTGCGGCATGGGTGAAACAGATCAAGATAGAATTGATATGGCCTTTGCCTTAAAAGAAATTGATGCAGACAGTATTCCTATTAATTTCTTACATCCTATTCAAGGCACAAAGTTCGGAGAGATGGACGAACTTACACCTATGAAATGTTTACGAATTATTGCTTTATTCCGTTTGGTTAATCCAACTAAAGAAATTAGAATTGCAGGCGGACGTGAAATCAACTTACAATCACTCCAACCTTTAGCATTACTAGCAGCTAACTCAATTTTTGTAGGTGATTACTTAATTACAGGTGGTCAGCCGAATGAAATGGATTATCGCATGATTCAAGACTTAGGTTTTGAAATTGATCACAGTAATTTACCTGAAGATACTGCCGAACAAATCACACAAAAATTAGAAGCATAATAGTAGATGCATAAAAAAAAGACCTGAGACTGTTATCGTTGTCTCAGGTCTTTCTTATTATGCAACTCTCTCAGCAGTATAAATACTACGTGTTTCCCACTCGCCAGTTTGTGGATTATAATCATCACATGTAATTAATGTTAATTGATCTTTTTTCTTTTTCTGTTCAGCTAACACACTAATTTCAGTAGGTTTTACGTCTTTAATCTTTGTGATTTTATATTTACGTGTTTCTTTGCCGACCTTAAAAGTGACTTTTGCACCTTTTTTTACTTTGTGTAAATTTGTAAATTGATAGTTGCCTGATGTATTTGTATGACCGGCAATCGCTATGTTTTGTTGATCTAATGATTCATCCTCTTCGGCTAAGCTGACACCTCTGTTTAATTGTTCAGGCGTTGCTTCACCAGGATAAACCGCTTCTTTAATATTCACACTTGGTATATCAATATACCCTACCAATTGTGATTTATCTTTAGGAACTTGCGGCACTTCTTTTTTCTCTTGTTTTTTTGAGGCTTGTTGTTTATCGTATTGTTCTATTTTCGCTTCATTTTCTTTACCAGCTATAAAGTGATTGATTTGTGGTTTAAACACCATAAAGATGCCCGCTAAAATAAGTACGACACCCACTAATGTAAATAACCGTGATTTCCATTTACCCATTATAAACCTCCTAATTCAGTTCGACTCATGCTGTGAATTTCATTCATTATAACATGGTTTTCAATATTCATATAGAGCAATGCGCTCACTAGCAATCACAATAAAAATGTTATACAATTAATTAGATAACAAACTATTTTCAAGGAGAAAGACGATGTGGAATTTATTTAAAGGAATCGTTTTTATATTAGCACTTATCGGAACTTACAAAGTATGGCAAGAAGGCAATTATTTAACTAACTTCCTACATTTCTATGGTCAAATTTTTAATGGTACTTTCTTAAGTCAAATTCAACAATGGTCAGATAATCAACCTTTACTTCAAAACCTTAAATATTATACTGAACAACTTCCTTCATTAGATGAAATCAAAAATTTTCTACATTTAACATAAAATCATCATTTATAAAGCCTGTCACTTACTTTATAAATGATGATTTTATTTTATTGTTGCTTATGGTGTTTCAACTTCATAGATTCTTTATATGCTGCATCAGCACTTTGAAAATGCGGACTGCGAGGAATGACTTTATTTTCGACAGCTGTCTCATATGCGCCTAACTTTTGTGCTTCTGTTTTCTTCGGATCATTAAAGAATGCTTTTAATTGTTTTTCTGTTGTTATACCTTTGACTTTATATTTTTGTGTTGCTGCTGCCTTCGCATCATTCTGCATTTCAGCTTTAATCGTATACAAACCTGAACCCACTACTAACAAAAATAATAATGTACCGATGATTAAATTCTTCATCACTTCACCTCTAGGTATGAATTTCAAAAATATTATAAACCTAACCCTAGAACACACTCCACTTTAAACTTACTTGTTCACTAAATCTACTTATTTCATTTCTTTAAGATGCACCAAAAGTGAAAACTTTACCCTTTACATATAGTAATTGTACCTAGTATAATAAATATATCTTACATTACATGAAAAAGGATGATTATTAATGTCACAAGTTTTATATATCACTGCACACCCATTAGATGAAATGGTTTCTAACTCAATGGCAGTTGGAAAAGCTTTTATTGATACTTACAAAGCAGAACACCCTGAAGATGAAGTCGTTCACATCGACTTATTTAAAGATGAAGTACCTGAAATCGACGCTGAAGTATTTTCAGGTTGGGGTAAATTACAATCTGGCGAAACATTAACTGATTCAGAACAACAAAAAGTTAACCGTTTAACTGAACTTGTAGATCAATTCGTAGCGGCAGATAAATATGTTTTCGTTACACCAATGTGGAACTTATCATTCCCTCCTGCAGTTAAACGTTATTTCGACGCAGTCGCAGTTGCTGGTAAAACATTCAAATACACTGCTGAAGGTCCACAAGGCTTATTAACAGATAAAGCAGCATTGCATATCCAATCACGTGGCGGCTACTACAGCGAAGGTCCAGCAGCTGACTTTGAACTAGGAGACCGTTATATCCGCACTATCCTAGCATTCATGGGTGTACCTGATATTAGTTTAATCGCAATTGAAGGTCACAATGCAGAACCAGAAAATGCAGAAGAAATTAAACTAAATGCGATTCAACAAGCAGAACAATTCGCAAAACAATTTTAATCATATAAAAACGGGCAACCTTAATGGCTGCCCGTTTTTTATTATTTATCTTCGTTTTTCTTTTCTAATTTTTCTTTTTGCTTTTTCGCTTGCTCTTTAGTTTCGTCTACTACGCGTCCTTGGATTGAACCTTTTTTCTCTTCAGCCATAATATAGCCTCCTTTAGTTATGTTTTGTCTTATATCAACTAAACAAACGGTTGAATTTTATAACCGTACTTATTATATTACCCAAAAGAGAATTGAATCACACATATTTATGCTTTTTCATCTTCAAATTGCTCAAAATAATTTTCATCTAAGTGATTCAAATCTAGATGTTCAATCTGTAACGTTGTATGATGTAAGCCATACTTTGTTTTTAATAATTGCTCTAACTGGTTGATGATGCGATATGCATCCTGGCTATCTTTACTATCTAATACCACATGTGCAGATAATGAATACTGATCAGAAGTTACACTCCATAAATGGAATTCATGCACATCTAAAACATGTTCTGCTTTTTTCATATCATCCATGATTTGATCGACATCTAAACCTTCTGGCACAGATTCCATTAAAATCATCCACGCATTTTTCAAAATTTTATAACCACCATTTAATAAAACTGCTGAAATGACAATACTTAAAATCGGGTCAATCATTTGAATACCAGTCAATTTAATTAAAATCACTGCTAAGATGACACCCACTGAATTTAATAAGTCACCAAAGAAATGCCATAATGCACTTTGAATATTGATATTTTCTTCAGATTTTAAAGAATGATACAGTAACCACGTTAATACAATATTAACGATTAAACCAATTACCGCAATCACTAACATTAGTCCACTTTCAATTTCTCTCGGGAAAATCATACGCATAATAGCTTCATAAAAAATCCACAGTGAAATCACTACAAGTGCCAGTCCGTTCAAGAAAGCAGCGATAACTTCGAACCTTAAAAACCCATAAGTAAAACGGTCAGTCGGCTGCCTGCTTGATAAATAAATTGCGACCATTGATAACCCCAGTGCTAAAACGTCACTGAGCATGTGGAAGGAGTCTGATAAAAGTGCCAGTGAGTTCGACACAATACCTCCTATAAATTCAACAAATGTAAAGAATAACGTAATAATTAAAGATAACCACAGTGTTTTCTTAGAACTTTGTTGAATTTTGCGATGTTCCACATGATGAAAATAATAGGTTCTAGAATAATTTCTCGCCATTATTTTCTTCTCCCCCTTCTTGCCATTGTTTCTTTTCTATCCATTGACAATATATCCCGTAATTAACTTTATACTTCACACTAGTATATCAGTCTTTAATCGTGGTGTACGCCCCACAAAGCAGTTTCACATGTTTTAATAATACGTTTTAATACCGCAATACGCGCTGTTTTCTTATGATCAGCTGGCACAACATACCATGGTGCATTATGAGTATCGGTTTTTTGAATCATATCCGCACTGGCTTCTAAATATAAATCCCACTTTTCACGGTTGCGCCAATCCTCATCCGTAATCTTCCATTGTTTATCCGGATTTTCTTCTCTAGCTTTAAAACGTTCTAACTGAACATCTTTATCTAAGCTTAAGAAGAATTTTAACAGAATTGCTCCTTCATCTGTCCACATTTTTTCAAAGTCATTAATTTCATGATAAGCACGTTGCCATTCATCCGTTGTCGCAAAACCTTCTACACGTTCTACCAGTACACGGCCATACCAACTGCGGTCAAAAAGTTCAATATGTCCTGTTCGTGGCATATCTCGCGCAAAACGCCATAAGTATTGGTGTGCAAGTTCAACATCTGTAGGTGCACTAATCGCATTGACTTCATAACCCGTCGGATCAAGTTTCTCACGAATGCGTTTAATATTACCGCCTTTACCTGCCGCATCCATACCTTCAAACACTAAAATTAATGGAATTTTTCGTTCATATAACGCAAATTGAATTTCTAACATACGTGCTTGAAGTTTTTCTATTTGTGTTTTGTACTCTGATTTACTGACTTTTTCTAATGGATTATCGAAAACATCTGTTGTATACCCTTCAGTAAATAAACCATCACGTGTTTGAACACGTTCGTGATGAGCTTTAATCGCTTTTTTAAGGCGTTTGATAATGTGTTCATACATTAAAATAGTAGCCGCTTCTCCATCCGTATAATCAATAATCTTCCAATCTTTTTGAGTTGGATCTTGAAGAATTTCACGCATTTCTTCAAGATAAATATCATCCGGAATAACATTTTCATATTCTTGTGCTTTCCATCTTGTAAGAGGATTTTCTTTCGTTTGTCTAATATGTTCTTGGCGTTTTTGTTCATCAATTTCAATATAAAATTTAATGATTTCATATTGGTCGTTTTCAAGCATCGTTTCAAAACCATCAATTTGATCACGCAATACATGATAATCTTTGTACTGTAAATGCTTAATACCATTTACTTTGTAATCAATATAGTGCGCATACCAGCTACGGAAATAAATATTAATATCTCCTTTGCCTGGTAATGTGTTCCAATACTTTTGTAAGAATTGGTAACGTAAATTTTCTGGTGTCGGTGATGCGGTCGCAATAAAGCTCGAGTATTTCGCATCCAAAGTTAATAATAATTCATTAGATAAACGTGTTTTCCCTGCTGCAGGTACACCCTCGAAAAGAATCATCACTGGAATTCCTAATTGATGTGTTGTTCTTGTTAACTCAGATGCTTCTAACTCTAGGTCTTTAATCTTAGTTGACATTATTCTCACCCCATTTTTAAACTTACTTATAAATTAACATTTTTTACGCTTGAAATGGACAAAGGAGTAAAATTCCACCAGAACAAAAGCTATGTAAAAAGCGACCTACTTTACCAGTAAGTCGCTATGATTCCAATTAGAAGTTGGCATCACTTAAAATTTTATCCATTGAAGCATCTACACTGCCTTCATACATTGGACCGAATTTCACTAAGTGTACTAATAATAAATAGAATTTATAGAATTCAATACGTTGATACGCACCTTCATCTAAAGGATAAGCTTTATCATAAGCTTCATAGAATTCTTCTGAGAAACCACCGAATGTCGTTGTCGCTCCTAAATCGAATTCACGATCGCCATACATTGGAGCTGGATCAAAGAGTGCAGGTTCACCATTTTCTAAGAACATATAGTTGCCGCCCCATAAATCACCATGTAATAGCGATGCTTTACTTTTGTGATTGTCTAATGCATTCACAATCACTTGACGTACATTATCAAATTTATTCAATTGATCGACGTTCCACAATCCTTTTTCAACGACCACTTCTCTTAAATGATCCAATCTGCGATTCACAAAGATTTCTTTCCAAGAATCTGTCCATTCATTATTGAAAGAAATATCTCTGCCTTCATAAGGATGGTCGTAGCCAAAACGTTTGTCTGGATTATGGAAATCATGCAATTTTGCGACCAATTTACCCAGTTCTGCTTGGCTGCCTCGTGGTCCCTCTTCTAGCCAACTTAATACTAAATAAGCATCTCCATCAATTTCACCATTCGCAATCACACGCGGTGCAGTAACCTCCGCATACTCAAAATCTTTCAACCCTTCTGCTTCTGCCGCATAGAAGTCATAAGAAGTATTCGGTTGTACTAATAAGAAGAAAGTTTCATCATTTTCAGTATCAATACGATATGCATCATTCACGTCACCGCCTGCGACAGGTACAATATCTTTAATACCTGAAATCGGTAAATTTTGTTGCCATAACTTATCCATTATTTCTTCCCCCGTTCTAAAATGTCTCATACATAATATATACCACTTATCTTATAATTATAACTTGCTTTTATTAACCCTCTTCTTAGGAACATGACTTTTGTTTATTTCTTTTTACAATAGCGTGTTATTCAAAATAACAATCTTTTTTGCAGTTGCTTTTATGCTATACTAATGACAAATAATTGGAGGGTGAAATCCTAAATGAAAAAACTTCTACATCGTTGGTTTATTCAAGGTCTAAGTTATATGACCTTAGGCCTATTCGGTTCACTTATTATCGGTTTAATCTTACAAACTATCGGTAAACAAACTTTGTTTCCTGTTTTAAATTTACATTTTTTATCTGAAATCGGCACAGTCGCGATGGGCTTAACAGGTGCCGCAATCGGTGGCGCCATTGCCTATGGTTTAGGTGCACAACCTTTAGTTGTCTTTTCTTGTATCATCGTCGGTTCTCTCGGCTATGACAAGTTTGGCGGCGGTGCAGTAGGTGCCTTCGTTGCCACTTTAATCGCCACTGAATTAAGTCGTTTTTATGCAGCTAAAACGAAAATTGACATTATTATCTCACCATTACTTACTTTAATTGTCGGTGGTGCAGTGGCTAAATTTATTGGACCATTCTTAAATGACTTTATGGTGTCACTTGGTAAAATGATTATGCTTGCGACTGATCAACGTCCGCTTGTGATGGGCATCTTAGTCGCAGTGATTTTCGGTCTAGCTTTAACAGCACCGATTTCAAGTGCTGCTTTAGCTTTAATGCTAGATTTATCTGGTTTAGCCGCAGGTGCCGCAACAATCGGTTGTTGTGCACAAATGGTCGGTTTTGCGGTAACGAGCTATAAAGATAATGGCGTCGGCGGTATCATTTCAGTCGGTATCGGTACAAGTATGTTGCAAGTACCGAATATCTTAATGAACCCCGCAATACTTATTCCACCGACACTCGCAAGCGCAATTGTCGCTCCAATCATGACGACACTCTTCCCAATGACTAATAATGCGGCAGGTGCAGGTATGGGAACGAGCGGTTTTATTGGACAGATTATGACGATAAATACCATGGGTGCTTCACTTCACACTTGGATTTTAATCGGTGTTTTCCAAATTGCTTTACCTGCCATCGTCAGCTACTTGCTTTATAAAGTGTGTCGTAATGCAGGATGGATTAAAGATGGTGATCAGAAAATCCATATTGGTGACAAACGCACTTCAAATTCGTAAACACAATTAAATATACATCATAAAAATAACGTTCTATCCTGATTACTTGGATAGAACGTTATTTTGTATTTACACTAACTTACTTAGGAAATTCAGTTATTCTGTTTCAACACCTAATTCAGATAAATAGCTACGTCCAAATTCAGGCATTGGTACATTAAAGTTATCTGCGATTGTCGCACCGATAGAACTGAACGTTGTATCACCGCTAAGTTCATGTGCTTGATCTTTTAATTTAGGACTATAGAACAATACTGGAATATATTCACGCGTATGGTCTGTACCAGGCGCAATCGGATCATTACCATGATCTGCAGTAATAATGACTAAATCATCTTCTTGCAGATTTTCAAAAAGTTCTGGTAGACGTTCATCAAATTCTTTGATTGCTTGCGCGTAACCATCTTTATCACGACGATGGCCATATAACGCATCGAAATCTACTAAGTTTAAGAAACTGAGTCCAGTAAAGTCATGTTTAACAACTTCAACAAGTTGATCCATACCATCCATATTATTTTTTGTACGTACCGCTTTCGTTACACCTTCACCATCATATATATCATTGATTTTACCAATTGCGATGACATCGTAACCATTATCCTTTAATTCATTCATGACAGTACGACCAAATGGTTTCAATGCATAATCATGGCGATTTGACGTACGTGTGAAATTACCTGGTTCGCCCACATAAGGACGTGCAATAATACGTCCAATTAAATATTTAGGATCTTTCGTTAATTCACGGACCTTCTCGCAGATATCATAAAGTTCTTCTAAAGGAATGATATCTTCGTGTGCCGCAATTTGAAGTACAGGGTCAGCTGAAGTATAGACAATCAAATCACCTGTCTTCATTTGATGTTCGCCCCACTCATCAATAATCTGCGTACCAGAAGCTGGTCGGTTCGCGACTATTTTACGTCCTGTCATATCTTCAATTTCTTTAACTAGTTCATCTGGGAAACCTTCAGGATAAACTTTAAATGGCTGCATGATGTTTAAGCCCATAATTTCCCAATGACCTGTCATTGTATCTTTACCAACAGAAGCTTCGCTGAGTTTTGTATAAAAGGCTTCAGGATGTTCGACTTCATTAACAACTGGTAATTGATCAATATTACCTAATCCTAAACGTTCTAAATTCGGTAATTTTTGTTTAAATCCTTCTAATGTATGTTTTAAAGTGTGGCTGCCTTCATCGTTGAATGCGGCCGCATCTGGCCCTTCTCCGATACCTACAGAGTCCATCACAATTAAATGTACACGTTTAAATGGAGTTGTCATACTCATTCGCTCCTATCTTTCTTTATTTCAAATTTATTCAGTAATCACCGTATGAATCAATGTCGGTGCTTCACCTGTTTGCGCAATCGTAATATTATCATAGATTTTAGCTTTGACATCATCAATGGATTCCGTATTACTGTAAACTGTCATCAGGCTTTCGCCCTCTTCAACTTTGTCCCCGACTTTTTTATGCAGAACTAAGCCGACAGCTAAATCTATTTCATCTTCTTTTGTTTGGCGTCCTGCACCTAGCATCATAGACGCAATACCCATTTCGTTCGCCACAATCTCAGTGACAACACCGCTTGATTTGGCTGGAATGTCAATTTGGTATTTGGCTTGAGGTAATAATTCAGGATGGTCTACTACTTCTGTATTACCCCCTTGATTGCCTAAGAATGTGCGGAATTTATCTAAAGCCGCACCGCTGTCAATGGCTTCTTGAAGTAACGTACGTGCTTCATCTAATGTTTCAGCTTTACCGCCGAGCACGACCATTTGAGAACCAAGCGTCATTACAAGTTCAGTTAGATCTTCTGGTCCTTCACCACGTAATGTATCGATTGCTTCTTTTAATTCAAGCGCATTACCAATCGCATTGCCGAGTGGTTGACTCATATCAGAAATAATCGCCATAGTTTGTCTGCCGACATCATTACCGATTTTAACCATCGCATGTGCTAATGCTTTCGCATCATCTAACGTCTTCATGAATGCGCCGTTACCTGTCTTAACATCTAAAACAATCGCATCGGCACCCGCCGCAATCTTCTTACTCATAATAGAAGATGCGATTAATGGGATAGAATTTACTGTACCTGTCACATCACGCAATGCATAAATCTTCTTATCGGCCGGTGTTAAGTTACCTGATTGTCCAATTACTGCTAATTTATCTTCATTTACAAGACGAATGAACTCATCTTCTGAGATTTCTACATGGAAGCCATCAACCGCTTCTAATTTATCGATAGTACCGCCTGTGTGTCCTAATCCACGTCCGCTCATCTTAGCAACTGGTACACCCACTGCCGCAACGAGTGGCGCAAGTACTAATGTCGTCGTATCTCCTACGCCGCCTGTAGAGTGTTTATCAACTTTAATCCCTTCGATTTTGGATAAATCAATCATATCTCCTGAATGTACCATTGCCATGGTTAAAGCAGCACGTTCTTCATCATTCATATCTTGGAAATAAATTGCCATCGCAAGACTCGACATTTGATAATCTGGGATGTCACCATTCGTATAGTGTTCGACCATCCAATTAATTTCTTCAGTCGTTAATGCCTTGCCGTCCCTTTTCTTATCGATTAAATCCACCATTCTCATAATACTGTCACTCCTTCAAGTATTCTCTTTCATCTGTGCTTTGTGACACTTGCTTACTTATATTTTACCATGAGAATACATCAAAACGAGAATGAAATGAATAGAGAATGAGTCAAAATCAAAAACAATTATTTGCGCCAAGAATATAAATAACACAATTTCACAAGCTTGTGAAACATAGATTAAACTGCGTATTTCTAGGGAAAGTAGGTGTATAATAAAGTAAATTAGAAATTGGAAGTGTTTAGGGTATGGCAAAAGTGAAAATGCGAGCAATCATCAATAAAAAATATGGCAAACATGCCAAAGCAGAATTAAAAGAAATCAAACGACCTAAAATCAAAGACAATCAAGTGCTCATTAAAATACATGCGGCAAGTGTCAATCCGGTCGATTTTAAAATTGCGCAAGGCGGTAAAATGCGCCTCTTCTTTAATTATAAAACACCTTATATTATGGGACATGATTTTGCGGGGGAAATCGTGGAAGTCGGCAAGCATATTTCTGCATTCCAAGTCGGTGACAATGTCTATGGCTTAAAAGCAGGTGCTTTCGCAGAATATATTACGGCTACGCAAAACCAAATTGCGGCAATGCCAAATCACTTAAGTTATGAAGAAGCTGCTTCTATTCCTATGGCAGGTTTAACTTCTTACCAAGCTTTAAATGACGTCATGCATTTAACCAAAGATCAAAAAGTTTTAATCCAAGCAGGCTCTGGGGGCGTTGGTTCTTTTGCGATTCAATTTGCGAAAGTATTAGGCGCTTACGTTGCGACAACAACCAGCAGTAAAAATCGTGAGCTTGTCAAAGATCTCGGTGCTGATAACATCATCGACTACCGTCGTCAAAACTTTACTGATAGTTTAACCAACTATGATGGTGTTTTTGATACGTTAGGCGGCGAAAACTTATTTTCAGCATTTAAGATTTTAAAACCTTTAGGTAAAGTGGTTTCTATCAGCGGCATTCCTGATGCGCAAACCGCGAAAGATTTGAAACTCTCTTTATGGAAACGTTTCTTATTAAAATTTGCGGCCCGTAAAGTTCATCGTGCAGCACGCCAACATCACGCTTCATATCACTTTATCTTTACACGTGACAGTCGTTCACAACTCAACAAAATCAGACAATTGATTGAATCAGGTAAAATCAAACCTGTGTTAGACTTAACTTTTGATTTTGAAGAAACAGATAAAGCTTTAGAATACATTCAACAAGGCCACGCAACTGGTAAAGTGGTTATTCGTATTTCAAGATAACTTGAAATACAAAAGCAAACATAAAAACACCACATCACTTTTATCACAAACCTCAACCTTTGCGATAGAAATGATGTGGTGTTTCTTTATATACTTCAAATAATTATAGTTTATTGAATTGAAATTTCAGCGTCTTCTTCTGCGTCAGCACCATTATCAATATAAACATAAGTTCTGAGCGTCAACGCATCTGTATCTTTTTGGAATTCATAATTCTCTAGTGGAAATTCAAATGGTTTCTCCACTGTTTGTGCTGCTTCAACGACTTGTTCACTATGAATTTCATAGACTTGTAAAACATTTTCCATTTCATCAAAGTCACTGTGTTCTGTTTCATTTTCTTTGTGTTCGATTAAAGATAATTTAATTTTAGAGATTTGTTGATCCGCATCTCCGCCTTTTAATACGACTTTACCTTTGATCAGTTCATTAGCATCAAACACATCTTTTTCTAAACGTGTTTCTACTGTTAATGCACCTACACCTAATGATGTTAAGATTTTTTCAAACATAGTATGCCCTCCTTGAAATGTTGTGAAGTTTTATCCTCTCGACTTATTTATCTCTTCCCTAACTTTAAGTCGTTTAATTCAAAAACTGATTCATTAGATTTGAACAACAACTTTATCTTAAAAAAGAATTTCATCTCATGTCAATCTATGCATATTGAAAAACAGACACATAGAAAAATTCATTCTAAGCGTCTGTTTTTTTGGTCTAATATTTATACACTAACTGGAGTGATACCTTTAAAGTTTACTAAGTCGTATGCACGTACAACTTCTTCTGTTGTCGGTTCGATTACACCTTCTAGTGGATATTCAAGTTCTAATGCTTCGTACTTATGCACACCAAGTTGATGATAAGGTAAGATTTCAAAGCGTTCTACATTCTCAAGTGAGTTAATAAATTCACCGAGTTTAATTAAATCTTCTTCATCATCAGTATAACCTGGTACAAGGACATGGCGAATCCAAACAGGTTGTTTTCGTTCTGACAACATCTTCGCAAATTTAATAATATGTTCATTAGGTTTACCTGTTAATGCGATATGTTTTTCATTATCAATATGTTTTAAATCAAGCAAAATCAAGTCAGTATACTCAAGCAAATTATCTAAATGGGAAAGAAATGCTTTTGTTTCATTCACACAGCCTGCCGAAGTATCAATGCATGTGTGAATATCTGCTTTTTTAAGCTCTTTAAATAATGCTTCTACAAATGGCATTTGAAGCAAAGGTTCGCCACCGCTGATTGTGACACCTCCGCCAGAGACAGTAAAGTAAGGACGATATGGAAGAATCTCATCCACTAATTCGTCAACTGTCGCTTTACGGGATGCGTCAGTCAAACCCCAAGTGTCAGGGTTATGACAGTACAGGCATCTTAACAAACATCCTTGCGTAAATATAATATAGCGAAGGCCTGGGCCGTCAACTGTCCCTAAACTTTCTACTGAGTGAATTCTTCCTTCCATAATAATCGTCCTTTCTTTTTGTTTCATGATCCATATTACTCTTATTTTTTATACGGCATACTTTTTATTCATAATAGGCATCAAGCCGCAATAAATGCGGCTTTTACCTTAATTACATTCTTTCGTGGAATGTTCTTGAGATAACATCTAGTTGTTGTTCTCTTGTTAATTTAATGAAGTTAACTGCGTATCCAGATACACGGATTGTTAATTGTGGATACTCTTCAGGATGTTCCATTGCGTCTAATAATGTGTCTCTGTTAAATACGTTGATATTTAAGTGGTGACCATGTTGCATTGCGTAACCATCTAATACAGAAACTAAGTTATGGTTTTGTTCCATATCTGTTTTACCTAATGATTTAGGTACGATACTGAATGTATTAGAGATACCATCTTTACAATATTCGTAAGGGATTTTCGCAACTGATGATAATGATGCTAATGCACCGTGTTCGTCACGACCGTGCATTGGGTTAGCACCTGGTGCGAATGGTTCGCCTTCTTTACGTCCATCTGGTGTATTACCAGTTTTCTTACCATAAACAACGTTTGAAGTGATTGTTAAGACACTCATTGTGTGTTCTGAATCACGGTAAGTTTTGTGTTTACGTAATTTTTTCATGAATGATTTTACTAATTCTACAGCGATATCGTCTACACGTTTATCATTGTTACCATATTTAGGGAAGTCACCAGTTGTTTCGAAGTCTACTGCTAAGCCATCTTCGTTACGGATAGCGCGAACTTCACCGTATTTGATTGCTGATAATGAGTCTGCAGCTACTGATAAACCTGCGATACCTGTTGCCATTGTGCGCATAACATCTGTATCATGTAACGCCATTTCAATACGTTCGTAGCTGTATTTATCATGCATGTAATGGATGATGTTTAGAGAGTTGATATAAACGCCTGCTAACCATTCCATCATTTGATCGAATTTCGCATACACTTCATCGTAGTCTAAGATTTCTGAAGTTACTGGTACGAATTCTGGACCTACTTGTTTGCCTGATTTTTCATCTTTACCGCCGTTGATAGCGTAAAGTAAAGTTTTCGCTAAGTTAGCACGTGCACCGAAGAATTGCATTTGTTTACCGATACGCATTGCAGATACACAACATGCGATACCATAATCATCGCCATAGCTTTCACGCATTAAGTCATCGTTTTCGTATTGGATCGCACTTGATTTGATACTCATTTCAGCACAGAAAGTTTTGAAGTTTTCTGGTAAACGTTGTGACCATAAAACTGTTAAGTTTGGTTCTGGAGCTGGTCCTAAGTTATCTAATGTGTGTAAGAAACGGAATGAGTTTTTAGTAACCATGTGACGTCCGTCAATACCTACACCACCGATTGATTCAGTTACCCAAGTTGGGTCTCCTGAGAATAATTCGTTGTAGTCAGGTGTTCTTGCGAATTTTACAAGACGTAATTTCATAATGAAGTGATCCACAATTTCTTGTACTTCACGTTCAGTGATGTCACCATTTTGTAAGTCACGTTCTGCATAGATGTCTAAGAATGTAGAAGTACGTCCTAAACTCATTGCAGCACCGTTTTGCTCTTTAATTGCTGCTAAGTATGCAAAGTATAACCATTGAACTGCTTCTTTGAAGTTTGTAGCTGGTTTGCTGATGTCAAAACCATACATTGAAGCCATTTCTTTTAATTCATGTAATGCACGGTGTTGTTCAGATAATTCTTCACGTAAACGGATTGTTGCTTCATCCATTTCAGTAGACATGTTATTGAAGTCTTTTACTTTTTCTTCAATTAAGTAGTCAACACCATATAATGCTACACGACGATAGTCACCGATAATACGTCCACGTCCGTATGCATCTGGTAAACCTGTGATGATACCTGCTTTACGGCAAGCTAACATTTCTTTAGAGTAAGCATCGAATACACCTTGGTTATGTGTTTTACGAATGTCAGTAAAGATTTTTTCAGTTTCTTTATCTAATTCATAACCGTATGCTTCACAAGCTGCTTTCGCCATACGAATACCACCGAATGGTTGCATTGAACGTTTGAATGGTTTTTCAGTTTGAACACCTACAATTTGTTCCGTGTCTTTGTTTAAGTAGCCTGCATCATGTGAAACGATTGTTGATGCAACTTTAGTGTCCATATCCCACATGCCGCCACGATCGCGTTCTTCTTTAGATAATTCCATAACTTGTTTCCATAAATCACTTGTTGCACGTGTTGGTGATTCTAAGAATGATGAATCGCCATTGTACATTGTGTAGTTCAATTGAATAAAGTTTCTAACATCCACTTCTGAAGTCCATTTGCCAGTCTCAAATCCTGCCCATGCTGATTGTTTTCTTGATTTTGGTTCAATCATTGATATCCCTCCATGGATAATGTGTATTTTAGGTTTATTGTTTGTTCACCTTTTCACATACTATTATACCTTTACTTGTGAAATAAATCACTAAAATATGAAAACGTTTTAATAAACATGTGTCAAGGTTGTGACTCTGTTAGATTAAGTGTTACATTCAAAAATCACTGTATTAGAACAGTAAATTTTTAATTGCAAATAAAAAACAATCCAGTAAAGCGTTATATGCATTACTGGATTGCCAGACTGTCGACAAAGTCCTACGGACTTGTCGGCATTTTTTATTTTTTAACATTTTACATAATAACCTTTTCCCCATTTCTTGTATAATGATAGTAATAAGATAATGAGGTGATAGTATGCTAA
>NZ_JAHMSB010000022.1:0-19523 GCF_018986355.1 Staphylococcus sp. CWZ226
CGACAATGGCAAAGAGGTCACACCTGTTCCCATGCCGAACACAGAAGTTAAGCTCTTTAGCGCCGATGGTAGTCGGACTTACGTTCCGCAAGAGTAGGACGTTGCCAGGCAAACACGAGATCCTGTAAAGGGTCTCTTTTTTTATGCCATTTTTTAATTTTTGATAATGAAATGAGAAGAATTCTTTCATTTCTCATCGTTGAACTAGATTCAAATATGTTAAAATAAGAGTTAATTACCAAATTGAAGGTAGTGGAAAAATGAATTTGCCATTAAATCATCAGCTTAAATCTTTTCTAAAACAACAACCTATTTCTTTTCATGTACCTGGCCATAAAAACATGACAATCGGCACATTACATGAGATGGATTTAGCCATGGATATTACTGAGATTACTGATTTTGATGACTTGCATCATCCTGAAGGCATATTAAAAGAAAGCATGCATACCTTAGATAAGCATCCAGATTATGATGCCTTTTATTTAGTAAATGGCACAACTTCAGGTCTTTTATCAGTGATTCAAGCAACCGCAAAACAAGAAGCACCGATTGTGATGAGTCGTAATGTACATAAATCAGTCTTTCATGGTTTAGATTTAGCTCAAAAAGATGCAGAAATTTTACCGATGACTATCAGTGATACAACCCATCAATATGTAGCGCCACGCATAGACCAAAAACAAAGTACAAATAGTCTAGCGATTGTGACATATCCTAACTATTACGGTGAATTATTCGATATTGCTTCATTTATTAATGAACAGCACGCGAAGGGTACACCTGTGTTAGTAGATGAAGCGCATGGTGCGCATTTTGGATTAAATGGTTTCCCTAACTCTGCACTTTCTTTTGGGGCAGATTACGTCGTACAGTCTTATCATAAAAGTTTACCTGCTTTGACTATGAGCTCTGTAATCTTTATACATAAAAATGCACCTTATCGTGAACAAGTGATGGAGTATTTAACTTACTTTCAATCATCAAGTCCTTCGTATTTATTAATGGCAGGCTTAGAGCGTGCACATCAATTTTATAAAACATATGAAAGCACTTATTTTTTCACACAACGTCAACGTCTACTTGATGCATTAAGCGCTAAAGGATTAGAAGTTCATGAGATGGATGATCCACTTAAAATAACTTTGACATACGCAGGGTATACAGGCTATGACATCCAACAATGGTTAGAAGCACAACATCTTTATGTAGAACTCTCAGATGAAACACAAGTATTGTTAGTGTTGCCGATGTGGCATAAAGGTGATCGGTTCCCATTTGAATCATTATTAGAACGAATTAAAGCATTAAAGTTACCGAAGACGACAAATGAGGTTTCAGTAACTATCCCCAAAATGCCTGAACACGTTGGATATTATCAGCCTGTGACGATAACCCAAATGAGACGTATCGATTTTAGTGAAGCTGCAGGTGAATTGTTAGCTCAACATATTGTACCTTATCCTCCAGGTATACCGGTGTTTTATAAAGGTGAACGCATTCATCAAGAAATGATCGATATTATGGAAGACTGGGTAGCACAAGGAATTAGAGTAGAAGGTATAAAGCATAGAACTATAAATATTAAGGATGAATAACATGTCAGCATTTATCACATTTGAAGGACCAGAAGGTTCCGGTAAAACAACGGTTTTAAACCAAGTTTCTGAACGTTTACAAGCACAATTTGAAGTCTTAACAACGAGAGAACCTGGCGGGGTACCCGCTGCAGAACAAATTCGAGAAATTTTATTAGAAGGCGAAGCTGTTGATGAGCGTACCGAAGCCTTATTATTTGCGGCATCACGCAGAGAACATTTAGTAGAAAAAGTCTTACCAGCGCTAAAAGCGGGAAGAGTAGTATTGTGTGACCGCTATATCGATAGTTCGCTTGCTTACCAAGGTTATGCGAGAGGTATTGGTGTAGAGGAAGTCAGAGCAATTAATGAATTTGCGATTAATGGTTTGTATCCGGATTTAACAGTGTATCTAGACATTACGGCTGAAACGGGAAGAGCACGGATTCAAAGTAATGCGCGAGACATGAATCGTTTGGATCATGAGAGTATCGCATTTCATCAACGGGTTATTGAAGGGTATCATCAATTAATCGAACAAGAACCAGAGCGTTTTGCGGTCATTGATGCAAATCAATCTATTGAGGCGGTTGTTGATGCTGCTTATCAAGCAATTGTCCAACATTTGTCTAGCCAAGCATAAGCTTTAGATGATTGCTTTGGAAGTTGTTGCAAGCGTGCGGGTTCACGTAGTATAATTTGTTAAACTTTAATTACAGCAGACCTAAAAGATGAAGGTAAAATATTAATAGAAAACATCAAGAAATCAGACATCATTTTAGTTATTTCTATTTAGTTTTAAACAGGCTCTACCATCACAATATGCTATAATATTACAAAGAGGTGTTAGTTATGAAAATGGTAATTGCAATTGTTCAAGACCAAGATAGTCAAGAGTTGTCTGACCAACTCGTCAAAAATAATTTCCGAGCTACTAAACTCGCGACAACAGGTGGATTCCTACGCGCAGGAAATACAACATTCCTATGCGGTGTTGATGATGACAAAGTAGATGATTTACTAAATGTTATCAATAAAACATGTGGAAATAGAGAACAACTTGTATCACCAATTACGCCAATGGGCGGCAGTGCAGACTCTTACATTCCATATCCAGTTGAAGTAGAAGTCGGCGGCGCGACAGTATTCGTAATGCCTGTTGATGCGTTCCACAGATTTTAATGATAAACATGACATGAATCTATGATTCGACATAAATAACAGTCTATAAATAGTGGGGGTCGGGACGAGCGTGTAATCGAGATTGTAAAGAGACAATCAATGATTAAACTCATGAGTTCCTGCCCTTTTTCATTATGGAAAGGTGACAAATTGAATGGATGAATTATCAAGATTGACGAATGCGTATCAATCTGGAAAGCTTTCGCATGCCTATTTATTTGAAGGCGATGATGCACAAACGATGCAGCAAACGGCTATGGCTTTTGCGAAGTTGATACTATGCAATGACAATGAAATATGCCAAGCGAAAGTTGACGGTTTCAATCATCCTGATTTCAGATATGTCACAACAGATGAGACAAATCTGAAGAAAGAAAAGATTGAAGCGTTAGTTCATGTGATGAATCAATTACCCGTTGAAGGCAGTCACAAAGTCTATATTATTAATGGCTTTGAGAAACTTACCGTTCAAGGTGAGAATAGTATTTTAAAGTTCTTAGAAGAACCGCCAGAAAATACGATTGCGATATTGCTGTCGACGAAACCAGAACAAATTCTCAGTACAATCCATTCGCGTTGTCAGCATGTTTATTTTAAACCGATGTCACAAGCACAACTCGTGGAACGTCTGAAAGAACAAGAGATATCTAAACCGATTGCTGAAATGTTGAGTACTTATACCTCACAAATCGAAGAAGCTCGTGCGCTGAATGAGGAATATGATTTAGCAAATTTACGCAAAAACATTATCAATTGGTGCCAATTACTGCTGACGAATCGTGCAATGGCTTTAATTGCTTTGGTCGATTTAATGAAAGCAGCTAAAAATAAAAAGCTGCAGCAACTGACATTGTCAGTCGTGAATGCATTCTTCCAAGATATTATGCATGAAAAAGCAGACATTTCAGGATACTTGGTATTCTCTGAATTAGAAACAGATATTAAACAATATGCACAACGTTTAACATATGACCAATTAACACATATGTATGATCATATAACGGAGGCACATAAGAAGTTAACACAAAATGTGAATCCAACACTCGTATTTGAACAAATCGTAATTAAGGGGGTGGGCTAAATGCTTCAAGTGATTGGCGTACAATTCCAAAAAGCTGGTAAGCTTGAGTATTATGCACCGGTTGAAGATGCTGAACTTTGTTGTGGTGACAGAGTTGTTGTAGAGTCTAAACGTGGTGTAGAAGTCGGTGATGTCAAAGATGCTGCACTAACGGTAGATGAGGAAGATGTTACATTACCGTTAAAACAAATCATTCGTGTCGCAACTGACAATGATTTAGAACAATGTGCATGTAACGAAGAAGATGCAGATGCTGCAATGGATTTCTGTAAAGCATCTGTAGAAGAATTAGGTTTAGAAATGCGTTTAGTCAATTGTGAGTATACATTAGATAAATCAAAAGTGATTTTCAACTTCACTGCAGATGATCGCATCGACTTTAGAAAGTTGGTAAAGATTTTAGCCGCAAAGTTAAGAACACGTATTGAATTACGTCAAATCGGCGTGCGCGATGAGGCTAAATTACTTGGTGGTATCGGTCCTTGCGGCCGTTCGCTATGTTGTTCAACGTTCTTAGGTGACTTTGAACCTGTATCGATTAAAATGGCAAAAGATCAGAATTTATCATTAAATCCTACAAAAATTTCAGGCGCTTGCGGTCGTTTAATGTGCTGCTTAAAATATGAAAATGATCAATATGAAGCTGCCAGAGAACAATTACCTGATGTGGGAACAAAAATTGATACACCTGATGGTCAAGGTACAGTGGTAGGCTTGAATATGTTAGATATTTCAATGCAAGTCAAAGTTGAAGGTTTAGAACAACCTTTAGAATACTCAGTTGATGATTTAGAAGCAATCTATTAAGGGAGGCCACAGGCTTTTGGAACGCAGAGAAATAATGGAGAGACTATTGCGTCTTGAAACCAATGTTAAACAATTGTATCAAGACACGGCAGAATTAAAGACCATCACCATGCAGCTTATAGAAGAAAATGTTGCGTTGGAAGTTGAAAACAAACATTTGAAACAATTAATCGGCCGTTCACAAGAAACAGGATCTGAATCAACAGATGTTTCAGATAAGCCTGAGCAAAAGTCTAAAGAGAAAAAGAAACCTCGTTTAAGCAGTAAGGAGAACTTAGCGATTTTATATCAAGAAGGCTTCCATATCTGTAAAGGCGATTTATTCGGTAAACATCGTAATGGTGAAGATTGCTTATTTTGTTTACAAACATTAGAAGAACAATCCTAAAAGCGATTGTTTTAATATATCAAAAGAATGTCATATTCTATTTGAAAGCTTGAATGAGAACCTGAAGAGGTTCTCATTTATACATATTTAATCAAAAATTGGAGAAAATCATGTTGAAAGAAAATGAACGTTTAGATTGTCTATTAAAAGAACAGTTAGAAATAATTCAAAATGATGAAGTCTTTTCCTTTTCGACGGATGCTTTATTATTAGGCCATTTTACCCAGCTTAGAAAACGTGACAAAGTAATGGATTTATGTTCAGGTAACGGCGTCATTCCTTTATTACTTTCAGACAAAGGAAATCACATGATAGATGCGATTGAAATCCAACCACAATTGGTGGATATGGCTGAACGCAGTATTCGTCATAATCATTTAGAAGCGCGTATTCAAATGTATGAAATGGATTTAAGACATGTTCAACAACACTTTCAACCTTCAAGCTATAACGTTGTCACATGTAATCCGCCGTACTTTAAAACCATTCAAACGCATCAACATCAAAAAGAAGCACATAAAATTGCGCGTCATGAAGTAATGTGTACACTGGCTGATTGTGTGAATGCTGCGAAACATTTATTGAAACAAGGCGGTCGTTTTGTCATGGTACATCGTGCAGAACGTTTAATGGATGTATTATTTGAATTCAGACAGCACCGTATTGAACCAAAGAAACTGACAATGGTTTATAGTAAACCTGGTAAAGCAGCGCATGCGATTCTTGTAGAAGGACGTAAAGACGGCAAACCTGGTTTGGATATTGCGCCGCCATTTTATATGTATACAACAGATGGACAATATACAAAAGAAATGAGTGCGATTTATTATGGCAATTGAACATTATATTTATATCGTACGATGTAAGGACGACACATTATATACTGGGTATACCAATAACGTTCAAGCAAGAATCGAAAAACACAATGCGGGTAAAGGTGCCAAGTATACTAAAACTAGACGTCCCGTTGTATTACTTTATCAAGAAGGTTATGAAACAAAGTCAGAAGCGATGAAACGTGAGTATGAAATTAAAACATTCACGAGAACACAAAAATTACAGCTTATTGAAAGGGGCAAGCAATAACATGGGAACACTTTATTTAGTCGGAACACCCATCGGAAATTTAGCAGATATCACATTTCGTGCAGTAGACACTTTAAAATCTGTCGATATGATTGCCTGTGAAGATACACGTGTCACAAAGAAATTATGTCATCATTATGAGATTGAGACACCCTTAAAATCTTATCATGAACATAATAAAGAGACGCAGACTGAACCTTTAATTGAACTTTTATTAGAAGGGAAAAGTATCGCATTAGTCTCTGATGCCGGCTTACCGTTAATCAGTGATCCAGGTTATGAATTAGTGGTGCGTGCGCGTGAAGCAGGCATTGATGTTGTACCGATTCCTGGACCGAATGCAGGGTTGACTGCGTTGATGGGGAGCGGTTTACCTTCGTTTGTGTATACGTTTGTTGGATTCTTACCGAGAAAAGCCAAAGATAAAAAAGCAGTACTTGAACAACGCATGTTTGAAGACTCTACTGTAATTATTTATGAAAGCCCGTTTCGTGTGGCAGATACACTAAAAGCTATAGCGGAAATTGATGAAACACGACCAGTAGCACTTGGTCGAGAATTGACTAAGAAGTTTGAAGAGATTCAGACGGCACCAGTTCAAACATTGGTAGAAGCGGTCACAAATGGTGACATTCCGACTAAAGGTGAATTTGTTATCTTAATAGAGGGTGCAGCACCAAAAGAAGAGACAGAATGGTTCAGTGAGTTAGATATTCATGAACATGTTGAACATTATATCCGTCAAAATATGAAACCGAAAAAAGCGATTAAACAAGTCGCTGAAGACCGTCAGATGAAAACAGGAGAAGTTTACGATATTTACCATCAGATAAAATAAAAATGATGTAAAAGAAATATAACAAATAAGAAAATTAACACTGAGTGACACAAAAATGTGTTATTTTAAAGTAGTACAGTTAATTATTCATCTATATTATGGGAGCACGTTATTATTTTTCTTTAGTGAAGGACACCACTAGAATAGGAGCAATTCAAAATGAAGAAAAATAATCAAACACACCATCACTATGCGATAAGAAAGTTTACAGTCGGAGCTGGATCAACACTTATCGCATCCTTTATATTTATGGGTCTAAGCACATCAGCATATGCGGAAGAATCCACACAAACACACCACGAAACACAGGTAGAAGCGGAACATACACAAGAAAATGAACAACTGTTACCATCAAAAGATATAACGACATCACAACAGGTTGAAACACAACCAGACATTTCTACCAAGCGTTCTGAAACACAAACAAGTCATGTGAATACACCATCTTCAGAAAAAAATATACAGGAACAAAATACTATTAACCTTGAACAAGAAACATCCTCATCTCAGATTCATGAAGGATCACAAACAAAACAAGAAAAACCTAATCATAGTGAACCACTAAAACCAAAACAGTACGAACAACCAGCGCCAGTAGATAATGATTCTGTGACAAACTATGAAGCACAAAAGGTTACAGAAGATGTCATCCAACAAGTAGAAGCACCTGAAAATAAAAAAGAAGAGATTAAAAATACAGAAATATTATCTAAAACGACCTCAACTTCTGAAGAAGAAACAGTACAGACGCATGTTTCGTCAGAAGTAGAACCGAAAACTGCTCCTGCGCCAGAAATCAAATCAACTCTTACATCTCAAGAGGATGATGAGAAAACTGAAGCGGCACCAAAAGAAGAAGCCAAAACAGAAGAAACACAAACAAAACCAACGCAACGTACGGTCCAACAAGCACCTGTTCCACATACAGAAAGTTTAAAAACTAATAAAGCGCAACAAGCGATTAATCAATATCCAGTTATATTTGTACATGGATTTATGGGCTTTACAGGTGAAATAAAGCCAGACTTATATCCCAATTATTGGGGTGGAGATAAGTATCGTGTGATAGATGGACTGCGTGAAAAAGGGTACGAAGCTTATGAAGCGAGTGTAGGTGCTTTCAGCAGTAATTATGATCGCGCAATAGAGTTATATTATTATATTAAAGGCGGTACAGTAGATTATGGTGCAGCGCATGCGGAGAAATATGGACATTCTCGATATGGCAGAACTTATGCAGGGGTCTTTCATGAATGGGCGCCTGGCAAAAAGGTGCATATGGTCGGCCACAGTATGGGTGGACAAACAATCCGGCTTTTAGAACATTTTTTACGCTTTGGTAATCAAGAAGAAATAGATTACCAACATCAACATGGTGGAACAATCTCCTCTTTATTTGAAGGAGGGAAAGACCATATGATTGCCTCTATTACAACTTTAGGCACACCGCATAACGGTTCAGCTGCAGCGGATCGAATTGGTAATGAAAAAGCCTTTAAAGATATTGTTTATGCGTTAGGACGTATGGGCGGTGGTAAACTCGCAAATATCGATTTTGGTTTTGAAAAATGGGGATTCAAACAAAGGGAAAATGAATCTTATATTGAATACGCACAACGTGTTGCGCAAAGTAAACTTTGGGATACTGATGATAATGCGATGTATGATTTAACATCAGAAGGCTCAGAAAAATTAAATCAAATGACACCGATGAACCCTAACATTGTTTATACAACTTATACAGGTTTGGCGAGTCATGAAGGTTTAACGGGAAATCATATCCCTGATATTGGACAATTCTTCCTTTTTGATTCAACGAGTCGTGTCATTGGAAGTGAGGAGAATCAAGCATTGCGTCCAAATGACGGTATCGTTTCTGTGGTATCTTCACTCTATCCAACAGGGCAAGATTTCACTGAATTTACAGATGGCTTGAAAAAAGGCATCTGGCAAGTGACACCGGTTATGAAAGGTTGGGATCATTTAGATTTTGTCGGTCTAGATGCCTTAGACTTTAAACACACAGGCCAAGAATTACAAGGCTTTTATGCAGGTTTGATTAATCATATGATGCGTATAGAAGAATTAGATATCTAATCAATAACGCACCGTTATCCAAGTGATTTCGGTGCGTTATTAATGTTTATTTATTAAAATGAACATTATCAAAGCATTTATTTTGTTCTGAAAATTTATTGTTCACTATTATAAACCCCATAAGACATTTCGTTATTTCCATTCTTTGTGCCGTCATAAGTGGTGATTTCATTGCTTGTATAGGTTAATGTATATTTCACTTCGCTTTTATCAGGGCCAAGTTGATTTTTTTGAATGGCATCTGCAAGATCTAATAACTTATAGTCTTCCTTATCTTTATTATAATTTGAGTTAGTATCAAAAAATGTAGTGATAACGTGTGTTTTAGTTACACCACCAGTGGCATTGTATCTAGCTTGATAATACTTTTCGCTGAATTCTTTTTGATTCATTTGAATCAAAGGTTTGTAGTATTTATCATATTGGGCTAAGTCAATAGGATAACCACTAATCCAAAAAAATTCGTTTTGATAACCTGAATTTTGAGTTTTATTTATAGCTTCTTTAGTAAACCCGTAATAACTGTATTTTTTTTGATTATCTTTGAAGTATTGATAAAGTTCATCGTATTCTTTCTTGTTGGCTTTGTAGTCAAAGCCGCTGACTACTTTTCCGATTTGAGTAGAAAGTTCGTCGCTTTCTCCTTTAGCACGCATTGATCCTTTATGACCTAAAGAGTCTGATGTTAAAACAATACTAGAATTAAACACGATGTCATGATCATCACAATGGACAAACACTTCCACACCATCTCCGCTGCCGACCACATTAGTAGCTTTAACCTTCAAACCGAAATTATCTTGAAAGAATCTTTCTCCTAATTCTGCATATTCATTATAATGTTTCTTTGCTAATTCAATGACTTTCTTTTCAGCATGAGGTTGAAAACCTTGGCCTTTATATTCATTAACAGGCATAGTATCAGGAACTTTGTTTGTGAAAGAATTATTCAAATTGTGGCATCCTCCTAGTAATAAAGTGGAAATGATAATGGTGCTGCATATCTTTTTCATAGGTCACCTCATTAATTATTTTGGTTAAATATATTTTATTAATGTTGCTTATTATTAATGGATATAATTATAATTTCGTGCTTCTGAAGCAGAAATAGTACGTGTAGACACGATGTATGGTGCAATATAGTTCATTTCGGAAATAAACACACTACCATCCATATTGACGCGTTCTACATAAGCCACATGTCCCCAAACGCCTAGGGGTGTTTGGAAAACAGCACCTTTTTTAGGTTGATTATTAACTATAAAACCATCAGCTTGTGCTTGGCTTGCCCAGTTTTTAGCATCTCCCCAAAATGTGCTGATAGTATTACCATCTGCTGCACGTTTATAAGATACATTGCCTCGGTGTATATAAATTATTTGCTTGTTGGTTGATATGAATGGTACTTGGTTTAGAATGTTGTGGTTATGATAGAACATTTTGACCATAACTGTATGTAAATGAGTCATCTCAAGTATTCACTTTAATGGCTGCATTCGAATGCTTACTTATAGCTTCTTCTAGAGTTTCAAAAGATACAACATTACTTAAAGTTAATGAATTGGAAATGATTAGTGATAAAAAAGATAATGTTAATTTTGTGTTTTTCATTATTTATAAAGTCCTTTTCAAAGATATTAAAATAAAGAGAGTGAGATAAAACAAAGTGTAAAAAAACTGTAAACGCTCTATACAAAACATGTAAAGTTTTATATGATAATTTTAAAAATACTAATTAACAAATAAAGTGTAAATAGTATTTTCTAAAACTTAAGATAGCAAATAGGGTTATGAAGTGCAATGGCTTAAATAAAATAAGTTAAGAAGAGATAAGAGCTAAATCATAATCTTGTAGTAACAATTAGATGTACTTTACCAGACTTAACCCATGACAAGGTAAATTTTCAGCAAATAGGGGATGTCAGGTTTTCAATCATTTTGAAGAAATAAATTAACATCTATCTCCAAATTTTATTTATAGCAAATGATAGGTGTAGCAACTAGTGGATCCATTGAAGCATGTGTTGGTTTGGTAGATAGAATGATAATTTGATTTGTAGTAGAAGCTAAAATAATTAGATGGAAAATCACTCGATGATACCGCTAAAGCTAATAAATACATGAATAAATTTAGGAATTCTGATACATGGAAACAAACTAAAAAAGAGTTGGTTATGTAGAAAATTCAATTGTTAAAAACTTACCATTTGTAAAATCTGGTTAGAGATTGGGTGTTGTATTTTAGTTGCTATTATCAGAAGGGTTGTAATTAGAAAGAGGTAATAAGATTGAATGATGTATATAAAAAATTAAACGCCAATAAAATTGTTAGTTCATTAAGTCAATCAGAAGGCTGGTCAACAACGAAGAAAATAGCTAAAAACTTAAGAAATTTAAATACTGTAGAAAGAGGGATTGGTGGCTTTGGAAAGACAATAGGAGGTGTTTTTAATTGACTACACGAGCAAGAAAAGATATATACGAAAGTCTTCGAAAGCCAGGAACGCAAGCGATAAGTTTAATCACTTTCTTTTTTATACTGTTTACAGGATTAACTTTTGCTTTTGGACTCAAATTAGTAAATACACCCAAGTATTTACTAGCATCCACTGTTGTTCAAATAATTATAGCTTTGATAGGATTTGTACCACTATTGTACAAAAAAAAGCCTGGCACCTATGAAAAGTTCGTTAAAAGATTGACTGGTTTTTCTGTGTTATGTGTTGTATCAATGTATAATGTCACGTTTGCTGTGTACAATGTTTATTTTTACTTAGCAGCACAACATGGCGTCTACCTATTTAAATTTTGGATTATAGGAACGTTAACGATGACAATTTGTTACGGTTTCCAACTAATGCAACAGTTTATACTTTTTAGAGAGCCTGAAAAGTTCAAAGGTGAAAGTAAAAATGATAGATTAGTTAAAAAAACGGTTTTTTTATTTATATTCAAAGGGTTGAGTTATATAGTGTTTATACAAAAAATCATTGAATATTTTACTATACCTAATATTGCGGAATCACGCTTTACGATAATTATTGTGGCTTTGGTAATTTACGGAGCAATGGTTTTTTGTTCTATTGTATTATATCAATCTATGTTAGCAGTTATTGAGTTTAATGAGGAGGGACATTCAAATGGAACTAGACGCACTAATCATGCCTAATTTGGCAAAGGTAGAATTTTCAGTTGAACCTGAACATTGGCAAGGTGAGATGTTGAAAGTAAAGGTTATGGAAATGTAGGAGAAAACATATGATATATTTATTATTAATTTTAATGGCAGGTTTGTATTACGTGGTGTATATTACTTCGGTAATGTATGCGGAAGGTATTAAATTACTGCAATGGATTGCCTATGGTATATCTGCGTTAATCTTTTTGATTACATTCTTCTTTGTAGATTCTAGTTTTAGTTCATTACAGAATTACATACTTGTGCTCATTATAAGTGTAGTGGTATACGGATGGTTGGCGATTAAATCGTTTTGGACACGTCCTTATAAAGTGAAGCTAAGAAGTTTGGATCCTCTCTCAGAACATTCAGTAACTAAGGGACAGTATGAAGACATTGAAAGTATTCAAATTAATCTTGCTTCATCTAAGTATAAAGGTATTATTTCAGCAATTATCTCTATTGTTTGTATGATTGCGATTAAATTAAAGTTAACACCTGTTTTAAAAGATGATTTAGCAGGCGGTATTTTCACAATAGGTCTTATCCTGTTTTTAATGGTTATTATTTATTTGGTTATTGATATTGTATTAGCAGTTAGAAGAAGAAAATTTTCGTTTATCACACTCAGACCGTTAGGAACGTTGATTTTGTTAATCTTCTATTCAATCATTATTTAACAATTTAAATCGAAGGAGTAAACTATGAAGAAAATTTGTTTGATGAGTTTATGCCTATTGATGGTTATCGTAATGGGTTGCGCGAAGGGGGATCCTCTTCCTGGTTCTGTAAAAAATGATTTGCATAAAGCTGATAGAAAGTTAGAAGCTGTAAAAATATTTGGGATTGATCATAAACAGGTTGTTTATGATAAGAAAGATAAAAAATTGACTTTGCCGCTTCACTTCAACGAAGACGTAGACCTCCCGAATAAACTCATCGGCAGCATGTCATCCATGCCTTTCTCTGGAAATGATGACGTCGACCAAGTAGTAGTGAAGTATGAATTCAAAGATCAAAAACACGAGTTGCATTACAAAAAAGACGCACAAGATTCACTGAAAAGAGTGAAATAACTGCTTCATAGGAACGGACACACGTGTGTATTCCTAAATGAGTAGATAGGTGTGTCCTGTTCCTAAAAAGCAGCAGAATAAACATATAAGGAGCGCAACAACATGGCAGAAAAAGTGAAAGAAGCAGGAAAAACATTAAAAGTTTGGGCTTGGGTTTTCATTGTCCTCTCATTAATTATGCCAATCTTTGGAGTTGGAAGTATTATTTGTAGTGCGAAATACAAAAAATACCAACAAGAACAAGGCGGAAAATTATTAAATATCGCAATCATCGTTACAGTGGTCAGTGTGACGTTTGCGATTATAAGATTATTTACTTAATTTCTCAGCAACAGAACGCTTTCTCGGGTTCTGTTGCTTTTATCAATACAAGGGGTTGATTAAGGAATAATAAATCAAATGAATACGTTTAGTGCAGATAATAGGTGATATAGTCAGCTTATTTCCTATTAATAATCACTAACCAAGAAAAAACTACATCAAATCGTTTTGGCTCATAAATAGACATTTGTGAGTTTCTTTTTATTTTTATGTCAATTTTACATAATCAACATCGTCTCTATATGCACCGTTCATTAGAATTGTTACAATATATACATATGGAATCAAATCAGTCGAACTTATATGAAGAGTACAAGGACTTATTTTGCGTTAGAAGTCATGTTGAGTGTGTTTCTGAGACTGTCATGACGGGGACTCTGCATTGAAATCAATACTGAATTTAGATATATTAATTATGTAAGATACAAGGAGGAGCATGGAATGGCGAAAGATACATTTTATATAACAACACCTATTTATTACCCGAGTGGTAAATTACACATTGGGCATGCCTATTCAACTGTAGCAGGCGACGTCATTGCGCGCTACAAACGCATGCAAGGCTATGATGTACGTTATTTGACAGGTACAGACGAACATGGCCAAAAAATTCAAGAAAAGGCACATAAAGCTGGCCTTACAGAATTAGAATACCTAGATGACATGATTAAAGGTATTAAAGCGTTATGGGAAAAATTAGAGATTTCAAATGATGACTTTATCAGAACAACTGAAAAACGTCACAAAGAAGTTGTAGAGAAAGTCTTTGAACGTCTATTAGCACAAGGTGATATTTACCTTGGTGAATATGAAGGCTGGTATTCTGTACCGGATGAAACTTACTATACAGAATCTCAACTTGATGACCCAGAATACGATAATGATGGCAATATTATTGGTGGTAAAAGCCCAGATTCTGGACATGAAGTAGAATTAGTTAAAGAAGAAAGTTACTTCTTCAATATTTCTAAATATGCGGATCGCTTATTAGAATTCTATGATGCGAACCCTGAATTCATTCAACCCCCTTCTCGTAAGAACGAAATGATTAACAACTTTATTAAACCAGGATTAACAGACTTGGCTGTCTCACGTACGACATTTGATTGGGGCGTACAAGTACCGTCTAATCCTAAACACGTTGTTTACGTATGGATTGATGCGTTGGTGAACTATATTTCAGCTCTTGGTTATTTATCAGATGATGATAGCCTATTCCAAAAATATTGGCCGGCTGATTTACACTTAATGGCGAAAGAAATTGTGCGTTTCCACTCTATCGTGTGGCCGATCTTATTAATGGCGCTAGACTTACCGCTTCCAAAACGCGTCTTCGCACACGGTTGGATTTTAATGAGAGACGGTAAAATGAGTAAATCTAAAGGTAACGTCGTAGATCCGAACGTATTAATCGATCGTTATGGCTTAGATGCGACACGTTACTACTTAATGCGAGAATTACCATTTGGTTCTGACGGTGTCTTCACACCAGAAGCGTTCGTTGACCGTACAAACTTTGATTTAGCCAATGACTTAGGTAACTTAGTCAACCGTACGATTGCGATGATCAACAAATACTTCGGCGGCGAGTTGCCTGCGTATGAAGGACCAAAACATGACTTAGATGCTGAGATGGAACAATTCGCATTAGATACAGTCAAAGAATACCATCAAAATATGGAAAACTTACAGTTCTCTGTTGCACTTTCAACAGTATGGAAGTTCATCAGCCGTACGAATAAATATATTGATGAAACAACACCATGGATTTTAGCTAAAGATGACAGCCAAAGAGAAATGCTTGGCAACGTGATGGCACACTTAGTGGAAAATATCCGCTTCGCAGCTGTCTTATTACGCCCATTCTTAACACACGCACCACGTGAAATCTTTGCGCAATTACACATCAATAGTCCTGAACTATATGAACTAGACAGCTTAAATTCATATGGTGCATTAACTGAACCGATTACAGTAACTGAAAAACCTAAACCGATTTTCCCTCGTTTAGATACAGAAGCAGAAGTGGCATTTATTAAAGACTCAATGCAAGGTTCAGCACCACAAGCTGAAGAAGCAAAAGAAGAAACAAAAGAGGAAGCACAAGAAGACGCGAAACCTCAAATCACAATTAAAGATTTCGATAAAGTTGAAATCAAAGCTGCAACAGTAATGGATGCAGAAAATGTGAAGAAATCAGATAAACTCTTAAAAATTCAAGTAGATTTAGGCGAAGAACAACGCCAAATCGTTTCAGGTATCGCAAAATTCTATGAACCTGATGATATTATCGGTAAAAAAGTCGCAGTTGTGACGAACTTGAAACCAGCAAAATTAATGGGCCGTAAATCAGAAGGTATGATTCTATCAGCAGAAAAAGACGGTGTCTTAACACTTGTCAGCTTGCCGAATGCGATTCCTAACGGTGCAGTGATTAAATAATTGAACAATCAAGACAAGCGGCTTGCAGCGAATGCTGTTTGAGCCGCTTCTTTGACGCTTACTCATAATTTCAAATGTTTCATAGAAAGAATGGGTATAATCATAGTGTATGAACACTGAGAAAAGCAGTAATGAAAGGAGTACACATCATGTTAATTGATACACATGTACATTTAAACGCAGAACAATATGATGAAGATTTACAAGAAGTCATCGACCGTGCAAGAGATGCAGGTGTCGATCGCATGTTTGTCGTTGGATTTGATACACCAACGATTGAACGTGCGATGGAACTTGTGGAACAATATGATTTCTTATATGCGATTATTGGTTGGCATCCAGTGGATGCGATTGATTACACAGAAGAACGTGAACAATGGATTGAAAAATTAGCCGAGCACCCTAAAGTGATCGGCATCGGTGAAATGGGCTTAGATTATCACTGGGATAAATCACCAAAAGATGTTCAAAAAGAAGTGTTCCGTAAACAAATCGCACTCGCAAAACGTGTGAACTTGCCGATTGTCATTCATAATCGTGAAGCGACACAAGATTGTGTGGATATTCTAATGGAGGAACACGCAGAAGAAGTCGGCGGTATTATGCATAGTTTCAGCGGTTCACCTGAAATCGCAGATGTCGTGATTAATAAACTCGGTTTCTATATTTCATTAGGCGGACCTGTCACATTCAAAAATGCGAAACAGCCTAAAGAAGTCGCAAAACATGTGCCATTAGATCGTCTATTAGTAGAAACAGATGCACCTTATTTATCACCGCACCCTTATAGAGGTAAACGTAACGAACCGATGCGCGTGACATTAGTTGCGGAACAAATCGCAGAATTACGCAGTATCAGTTACGAAGAAGTCGCAAAACAAACGACTGAAAATGCGGAAAGATTATTTAACTTAAATCAATAATATAAAGAGAAAGCGCCGTTCTACATCAGAAGGGCGCTTTCGTCATGTTTGAATGTATCATTTTTATGATATTAAAATCATATTTTTATATAAGAATATAAATCCTGTTCATATTGTAACCTTTTCAAGCAAGTTGGATAGATGGTGGCTAATCCATTCAAAGGGCTGATGCCTATGATGCACAACTCCAGAGAGGATATACGATGAGTGATTATGAAATGCTTATGGTCTTCTTGACGATGATAGGTTTAATCCTTGTGAGTAGTCAACAAAGGAAATAAAGGCATAAAAAATAACCATCCAACTTTGGTTGAATGGCTATAACTTTCGCCACCGTCTTTTTAACGCGCCCAGAATGATAACATGTTAGCGCATGTTGTTCTCCATCTTAATGTAAATAATAAAGATTTCGGCTTTTGACATCAAAATATATAATTAAACAAGATAGGATATAACGTGACGATGTTTTATTTTTCATGCTGGCAGATATGGTATAGTATTAAAGTTAACACTGTGAAAGGTGACGAAAGCGATGAAAATAAATGAGTTTATTGTGGTAGAAGGCCGCGATGATACAGAGCGTGTTAAACGTGCAGTAGAGTGCGATACGATAGAAACAAATGGCAGTGCCATTAATGCAGAAACGTTAGATGTGATTCGATATGCGCAAGAAACAAGAGGTGTAATTGTTTTAACAGACCCAGATTTCCCGGGTGATAAAATTCGAAATACGATTCGTGATCATGTACCAGGTGTGAAACATGCGTATATTGACCGTGAACAAGCGAAAAATAAACGTGGTAAAATCGGGGTAGAACATGCCTCATTTGAAGCCATCAGAGAAGCGTTAATGCATGTATCTTCGCCCTTTGAAGAAGGCATGGAATCTATCAGCAAAGCTGTTTTGATTGATTTAGGTTTAATTGTCGGGCCTGATGCGCGTCATAAACGAGAAGTATTAGGGCGTAAATTACATATTGGTCATTCCAACGGCAAACAACTTTTAAAGAAATTAAATGCGTTTGGTTATACAGAAGCAGATGTCAGAGCTGCTTTGAATGAAGATAAAGGAAGTGAAACGTAAGTGATGAAAAAAGATATAGCAACACCGACACGTACGCGTGCCTTGTTAGATAAATATCAATTCGATTTTAAGAAGAGTTTAGGTCAAAACTTCTTAATTGATGTGAATATTATTCATAAAATTATCGAAGCGAGCAACATTGACGAAACAACTGGTGTTATTGAAGTCGGTCCTGGTATGGGGTCTTTAACAGAACAATTAGCGAAACATGCAAAAAAAGTTGTAGCATTTGAAATTGACCAACGCTTGATTCCTGTTTTAGATGATACTTTGTCAGATTATGACAATGTGACTGTGATTAATGAAGACATTTTAAAAGCAAATGTGGTAGAAGCAGTGCAAACACATTTTTCAGACTGCGATAAGATTATGGTCGTTGCGAACTTACCGTATTATATAACGACACCTATTTTATTGAACTTGATGTCTCAGTCTTTACCGATTGATGGCTATGTGGTGATGATGCAGAAAGAAGTTGGAGAACGTTTAAATGCGGCTGTCGGCACAAAAGCTTATGGTTCATTATCGATTGTGGCGCAGTATTATACTGAAACATCTAAAGTACTGACTGTGCCTAAAACAGTCTTTATGCCACCTCCGAATGTAGATTCGATTGTGGTTAAACTGATGAAACGTACTGAACCGATTGTTTCTGTAGACGATGAAGATCGCTTCTTTAAAATGACAAAAGCAGCATTCAGCCAACGTCGAAAAACAATCGCAAATAATTATCAAAGTTTATTTTTTGATGGTAAAAAACTGAAAGACAAGATTAAAACTTGGTTAGATGAGAGTGGAATTGATCCAAGACGTCGTGGAGAAACATTATCTATTAAAGAATTTGCGAATTTGTACACTAACTTGAAAAATTTCCCGGAATTAGAGTTTTAAAATATTGACATGCTGCCCGTCGATTGTTAAAATTTAAATTTTATTTGACTGAATCGCTATAAATGTGTTATAATACAATTTGTAGCGAGGTGGAGCAATATGCCAAAATCAATTTGGGAAATCAAAAATGCACTTGAGTGTCATTTAGGAAACCGTATTGTACTTAAAGCAAATGGTGGTCGTAAAAAAACAATCGAACGTTGCGGCGTGTTATCAGAAACATATCCAGCGGTATTCGTTGTTGAATTAGACCAAGATAAACACAACTTTGAACGTGTATCTTATACATACACTGATGTGTTGACAGAAAACGTCCAAGTTTCGTTTGTGGATGAAAATCACCAGGATGCAGTTGCACACTAGAATATCATAACATTGAAGCTATATGCTTCGTATAAAAAAGAGGAATCCTGAATCAGGATTCCTCTCAGACTGTCGACAAAGTCCTACGGACTTGTCGGCATTTTTTATTTTTTAACATTTTACATAATAACCTTTTCCCCATTTCTTGTATAATGATAGTAATAAGATAATGAGGTGATAGTATGCTAA
>NZ_JAHMSB010000023.1:0-8509 GCF_018986355.1 Staphylococcus sp. CWZ226
CTTCAGCTTCGTCTTTAGACTCTTCAGTCTCACCCTCTGATTCTTCTTCTGATTCCTCAGATTCATCTGTTTCTGATGTCTCATCATCCGATTCTGATTCAGACTCTTCTTCTGATTCTGGTTTTTCAGAAGTTTTTCCGGCTGATGCTTTTGTAGTTTTTTCATCCGCTTCAGGTTCTTCTAATGCGTCCTCGTCTTTTGAAGTGTCTTCTTTGGACTCTTCAGCTGCGTCTTCGGACTCTTCAGTCTCATCGTCGGATTTATCTTCTGATTGATCAGATTCATTGGTTTCTGATGCATCCTCATCCGATTCTGATTCAGGCTCTTCTTCTGATTCGGTTTTTTCAGAAGTTTTTCCGGCTGATGCTTTTGTAGTTTTTTCATCCGCTTCAGGTTCTTCTGATGCGTCTTCGTCTTTTGAAGTGTCTTCTTTGGACTCTTCAGTTTCATCGTCTGATTCTTCTTCTGATTCGTCAGATTCATCTGCTTCTGATGTGTCATCTTCTGATACTAATTCTGTCTCTTCTTCCGGCTCAGATTTTTTTGATGCTTTTTTATCCACACTAGTTTCTTCGGATTCTTCTTCATCTTTCGATGTGTCATCTTCTTCAGAATCTTCTACATCATCATCTTCGGATTTAGCTTCAGAATCATCTTCCTTTTTAGTTTTTGCTTTATTTTTCTTAGTTGCTTTTTTGTCTTGTTTTTCTTTTTCTTCGTCTTCATCATCTGATGCTTGTTCTTCTTCGGATTCATTTTTCTTTGATTTACGTGATTTTAACTTGCTGAAGATGTTCTTTTTCTTCTTCTTACCTTCAGGTTTGTCGCTATCTTCTTCGGATTCTTCTTCAGAATTATCTTCTGATTCATCAGTGTCTTCATCATCCGACTCTTTTTCATCAGATTTATGCGATTTGAATCTATCGAAGAATTTCTTTTTCTTCTCGCCTTTAGGTTTATCGTTGTCTTCCTCTGTTGAATCATCTTCTTCATCTTCTTCGTTGTCTTCTGTATCTTCTTCCTCATCTTCTGATGCATCTGTTTCCTCATCAGATTCAGAATCATCGTCATCTTCTTTTGACTTAGATTTTTTTGATGCTTTTTTATCCTGGTCATCGTTCTCTTCATCTTCATCATCTTCTGAGTCTTCATCATCATCTGACTCTTCTTTATCAGATTTATGCGATTTGAATCTATCGAAGAATTTCTTTTTCTTCTTACCTTTAGGTTTATCGCTGTCTTCGTCTGCTGAATCATCGTCTTCAGTTTCTTCGTTGTCTTCTGTATCTTCTACTTCCTCTGTTTCAGATTCATCAGTGTCATTTTCACCGTTGTCTTGATCGTTTTGATTTTCTTCATTTTCTCGATCATCTTCACCTTGGACTAATACTGTTGTATTTTCTTCTTTGTCTTCATCTTCTTGAATGTCGTGTGATTTTTCTTCGTCGGGTGCTTTTTTTTTGAAAGGATTGTTAGGGGAAGGTGTTAAGCTGCTTATTTTTTTCTTAGTTGTATGACCAAATTCTTTGGCAGTCCCTTTTAATACAATTTTACTTAATTCTTTTACGATTTTCTTACGGCTCTTAGGAGCCGTAAGATAACCGAAAGAAGCCCCTACTAATCCGCCAGCTATGGTTTTGGTTAAGTTGATTTCACGCTTTTGATTCTTTTTTTGTTTTTTTCTAGATTTTTTACTCATCCTTATCCTCTCCATCTAATTGCTTATCGGATGCCTTTTTGGTTGAAGCATTTTTAGCTGTAGACTTCTCTGTTGAAGGTGCTTCATTTTGTTCGTTGAGTTTATTTTCTAAAGCTTCAACTTTCTTTTGTAGTTCTTTGTTTTCAGCTTCAGCGTTTTGTTGTTCTGCAATTTTCATATCTGTAGCTCTAGATGTGAGATACGGATCTGTTTCCCACCAATCTAAGCCCATTTCTTTAGCCTTATCAACTGAAGCTACGATTAAACGAATTTTGATGGTCAATAATTCGACATCTGCGATGCCGACTCTGATATCTCCGGCGATTACGACACCTTTATCTAATACTTTCTCTAATACATCTACTAAGTTACTAGAACCGTTTGAAGCAGGAGGCAGTTGTTCATTTGCCATAACTTATTCTCACTCCCTTAATCAAATTCATAACGAACTGTTACATAAGTCTTCCTAAAGGACCTAAGTCGATGTTTAAATCTTCATCGTCTAGTCCAAATACGTCTTTCAGTTCTTCCATTTTTTCTTCTAAATCCATTAAGGCAACACCTAACTCTTCGATTTGTTCGTCAGTCAGTGTTCCGCCTTCTACACGTCTGATGGCATGGCGTTCTACAATTTGTCTCAATAACTCAATTACTGTCATTACTAATTGCGCTAATCCATCTTCTGCATTATCTTGGCCTAAGTTGATACGTGAGCTATTATTATTCATCTGTGGCATCTAGAAGTTCCCTCCTTTGTTCATCAAATGCTTCGGAAGTAATATCATGTCGACGATTGCCCATAGAAGACTGTACTAATGTTTCTACTGAAGAAATCAAAACACGTAAGTCTAAATAGACTAAGTCTATATTGGCAATCGAAATGATTAAATCTCCTCTGATCGCAACACCTTTATCGAGAATGACATCTAAAATATCAATGAGACCGACTTCTTTGTTTTCTATAGTTTCTCTTGTCGACGGCATCTCTATCCACCTCCATATTAGTTAAAGCTAGAAAAATGGTAGGCAGGCCAAGGTCCAGCGACTTCTATATGCCATCCTTCTTCTGGTAATTCATTTTTAGTGTCATCAATGACTTCAAGAAAATCATTTACCTTTTCATTAGGTACAAGATAGACACTGTTATATACCATTTCTTCTTCTAAACCTGTTACATCTCTGCCCCAATTCTTTTTAATTGAGAAATCAACAGCTAATGCTTTGAGGTTTTGATGTAAGTCTTCGCTGACTCGGTCTTTTTCATTTTCTAACTCTTTATCAACGATACTGTCAATTTTCTTTTCCGCAAAGAAACGACGGCCGCGTGGCAAGTCTTTGATTTCTTCACGTTTTTCTTCAACAGCTTTGTTATTTTTGCTGACTTCTTTGCGAAGTTTCTTATCGTTTGTATAAATTTTAACTGTCCATTCTTCTTTATCTTCTAGGAAATTGAAAGTGGCAGTAATTTTTTCGCTATAACCTTGAATTGTTGATTTCAAACTGTCTTTTGTTTTGTAAATCGTACAGAACTTCAATGGAACTAAAGTAAAGTTTTGATAAAGTGTTTCAATCGTTTCATGATGATGAACAGCTTTCTTCTGTAGCCATTCCATATCATTATCGATTTTATCTTCGATTACTTCTTCTGAATATTCATTCCCATCTAAATCACATACAATTGCTGTGATTTTATCATCAACAGGAACTGTATATAAGCTGCCTTCACCATCAAAACCAGTTAGGGAAGGAAGGTCTTGGTTTTCTAGTTCCGCTTCTGGAACAAGTGCATATAAATATAACAAGTTTTCCATTCGCTATTCATCTTCCTTTTGTTGTATCATTGCTTCTGCTTCATCAATTTCTTTTTGTTTAGCCGTTTCATAACGTGCTAATAATTGTTCTTCTTTTTCCTTGTATTCGTCTTCTGGTATCTCACCTAGTTCTTCTTGCATTTGTAATTGAATTAATTTCTTTTCAATTGTCGGAAGGTCATAAAGTTCTTTGTCTGCTTCATCTTTGACTTGTTCTGCAATTTTTTTCAATAACTTAAGTGAGCCATATACTATCATTTTATGATCCCTCGATATTAAGACGGATATTCACAAAGTTGTAAGCGGCCCATGGACCTGTGTACTTAAACTCTACTTTGTCTTCCCATTTTTCATAGAGTTTATTTACTAAATCATCAAAGGCTTGATCATTTTTCTCATCAACTAAAAACGCTGCATTTAGTAGCATTTTCTCGCTCTGAGGTTCATTCGATTTAGCAGATGCACTCAACTCTGCGAGCGGTTCATAAATATCCGCTTCTATTTTATTAGATAATTGCTTGAAAACATCTTGTGTCGCAGAACCCAGTTGAATACGTTCATAGTAGCCTGCATCTTCGGATTTGCTGCGTACTGATTTTGCCATTTCCTGTAATTTAGGGTCGTCATTCACTACTGACTCTAACCACTCTTGTTTGCCAATGACTTTTAGTCCTAATTCAAATTTTCCTTTGATTTCAGGGAATAACGTTGCCTTCACGTTCTTCGATTGAAGTAATTTTGAAAGGCGGTGCTACATTTTCATTGAAGAATTCTCTAATTTTACTCATAAGTTCTTTGATCGTCATAATTATCCTCCATCAATCTTATATAGTAAGAGATGACGACAACATTCCGTCGCCGCCTCCCTTTTAATTTAAAAATTAAACACTATATTTTGATTTTTTCTTGTCGTCTGCTTCTTTTGTTTCTGCTTCTTCTGGTTCACTTTGTTGAGAAATTTGTTGCTGTTGGTTCGTATCTCCTGAAAGTTGTTCTTGTTGTTGGCCTGGTAAGCCTTCTTCTTCAACTTCATCACGCAGTAAGCCTACAGCTTCTGCATATCTTAACCAAGTATCTACGCTGGCAATTACGATTCTTGCTTCGATAGTTAAGATTTCGATACCTACTACTGAAACTCTAACGTAAGCATCAATAACGATACCTTTATCTAAAATTCTGTCGATTACTTCTGCTAAACTAGACGTATCTGCACTTCTTTGTACTGAACTCATAATGTTCAATCCCCTCTCAAATTGATATTGTTTTCATTCGTTAAACTTTTAATGTTTCTTTTAGTTGTCAATCAATGTTGATTTATTATCTTCTACTCCCTTAATGTCTGAGGCATGTTTAATGTCGTTATAGCTTTTAATGTTAGAAATACCTTTGATGTTTTGAACACTTTTGATGTCTTGAACACCTTTGATTTTTTTCTTGCTGTTACCGGACTCATCTTTGTTGATTTTTTCTTGGAATGCTTCCCCGGCTTCTTTGACTTGTCCTAATTTATCACGTGTCTTTAACAGGGCGCCTTGCATTTTGTCTGTTGCTTTATCTGCAACTTCAGGCACAACTTCTTGGTTTTTCTCTTTCACTTGTTGTAATTTGCCTGCTGCTTGATCTGCTTTATCTTGAACGCCTTCTGTTATTTTCTCTTCCATCATCTCGTGTGCTTTATCTTTTAATTTATCTTTTGCTTTATCTTCAATTTCGTCAGGAGTCTTTTCAATTGCTTTTTTTGCCACTGCACCAGCAGCTTTTTTCACCATTTTATTAGGCATTGTAGACCTCCTTTAAATTGATATTTTCTTTTTTGATAGAAACCACCTTTGACTTATCAATAAATAAAATAAATAAAGATGTCTAAGATGTTTTTCTGTACATTCTTATCGTTTGATTCAAAGGATGTCTGAATACCTTTAAATTATTTATTGTTTTTAGTTGAATATTCGATTTAGTTGTAAAGTCTATTTTCTTTCATGTTAATTACAGTACCACTTTGAATTTAAACTCAAACACAATTACAACTTTTGAAACATTCTCTTAATCTACATTACAATCATTGTATTGACGTTTAACATCTTGAGGTTTTGAAAGTGCTTGTATTACTAGTTAAAAAAGGTGCCAGTTTTTTTAACTGTGCACCTTTTCGATTGAACGTTTAACCAAAGTTTATTTTTTACGGAAAAGAGATTTCTTACGTTTTTTCGATGTTGTATATTGATCTAATTTATCTTCTAAAAATTGTAAACGTTGTTGCAATGTTTCATTTTCGGATTTCAATAACTGAAACTGTTTCTTATTTGGTTTCTTTTTACGTTTTTTACCTTTAGTATTTTTACTGAATAACCTAGCATTTTTCTTACCTTTTTTGCCTTTTTTCTTCTTATCATCACCAAAGATAGAGTCTTTTAAATCAGAAGCTTTATCTTTTAATGATGCATTTGAAGCATTCTTTTTAGTATAAAGTGCTTTTTTATCTTGCTTAGGTTTTAAGACATAACCAAGACCTGCACCGACTGCTCCCCCAGCCACTGTGCGGTATACGGGACTAGATGTCCATTTTTTCTTCTTAGGTTGTAACTTTTTAGTTTTTTCTGTCTGGTTTTTAATTTGTTTGCTCATACTGTTTTCCCCTCTACTTTCTTAATGTTTTTACAGTAACTCTTCAAAGCGATCTTCTAAACGACTGATAGCTTCTTTAAGCTGTTCATTTTCTTCTAATAATGCTTCGTAATATTCTTCTTCATCTAACTCTTCTTCGTCTTCATCATCGTAAGCATCGTCTTCATCTTCTACGTATGCTTCTTCAAATTCTTCATCATCTTCATAATATTCTTCGTCCTCTTCATCGGGCTTTTGAAAAAAATCGCGGGTTTTATTTTCAATATTCATCGCGATGTAGGCTTTAATATTTTCTTCAGTAATTTCATAAACATCTGAAGCAATATTTTGGAATAACTCTGATTCTTTTACACGGTGAATCATATTTTGAGTGCCTTCTCGTCTATAGAACCAGCCGAAAGTTGCGCCGAACACACCGCCTACAATAGCATCAGCGACATGAATGTTTTTATTGCCCTTGTTTTTCTTCTTTTTAATATTTACGCCCTTTTTATACCTGCTCACGATAACACCCCTCTCTCTTTAATTGGTATTATTGTTTTTACCCTCAACTCTAATTTACAAACAAATCATTTTCGTATTCATTTATACTTTTTAGGTAAAACGTATTTTGTATTTTATTTTTATCGATTGAGAATTAGCCTATAAGATAAAAACTATTTACCAATAAAATCCTCTCCAATATTCGCTTTAAACATTTAAACTTCATCAATGCGAATAGATTAAATAGCTGATTCGTAAGACGTATTAAATTCTAGGTGTTACCCTAATATAAATTTCTGCTACAGTTCAAATATTTCGAGATACAAAAAAGCACTTGGTTTAGCTTGGGCTCATTCCCAAAATCTAAAGCAAGTGCTTAGTAAAACATAGATTCAATTTTAAAATCAATCAATAGTTTCTAGTGCATAGTGTTCAATCACTTCAATTAAATGAGGATGCGCTTTTTTAAGTTCCGCTTGATCAAACATTTCAAAATGCTCAAACATGAAACCTGGTTGGCACATACATCCAACCAGCGCATAGCCTTTTCCATCTTTAATCGAAGATGCAAAAATTGTACCTGCAGGCACAACGTGTTGTAGCACTTCACCCTTTGTTATATCGGGCCCAAGGTCTACCGCTTCATATTGGCCATTAGGATAAATCATATGCACTGTTAAAGTATTACCATAGTGATAATACCAAATTTCATCTGCATCTATACGATGAAAATGTGAAATATTATCATCTGTTAATAAAAAGTAAATACTCGTATAAGCTGGACGTGCTTGTCCTTCTTCTTGGCGTTCAGCTTTAATAATTTCTTTATAATAGCCGCCTTCTGGATGCGGTAATAAATCTAATTGGCGCACCCATTCCGATACAGAATGTTCCATTACTTAATCCAAGTCCACGTTATGATAAACGTTTTGAACATCTTCTAAATCTTCTAACGCATCGATTAAGCCTTCTAAAGTTGCTTTATCTTCATCTGATAATTGGATGTCATTTTGAGGTAACATTTCAAATTCAGCAACTTCGAATTCTTCAACGCCGCTTTCTTTTAAAGCTTCTTGTACTTGTGCAAATTGATCTGGTTCAGCATAAACGATAGTTAAATCACCGTCTTCGACAACATCTCGCACATCTAAATCTTTTTCCATTAAAACTTCTAAGATTTCATCTGCAGATTTGCCTTCAAATGCGAAAGTACCTGTATGTGTGAACATATATGATACTGAACCTGATACACCCATGTTACCGCCATTTTTACCGAAAGCAGCACGTACATCTGATGCAGTACGGTTAACATTATTAGTCAATGCATCAACAATCAGCATTGAACCGCTAGGACCAAACCCTTCATAACGTAATTCATCGTAGTTTTCATCATCATTACCTTTTGCTTTGTCAATCGCTCGATCGATGATGTTTTTCGGTACATTATACGTTTTTGCACGTTCAAGCACTAAACGTAATGCTTGGTTCGATTCTGGATCAGGTTCACCAGATTTCGCAGCTACATAAATTTCTTTACCGAATTTCGCATAAATACGACTTGTATTTTTATCTTTTTGGGCTTTTTTCTCTTTGATGTTATTCCATTTACGTCCCATACTTCCATCTCGCTTTCGCTCTCAATTTTTAACATCAACTATTATACATGATTTCACGCTTAATATATAGTTATTGAAAACCAAGTTCCCCTTTTGTGCATAATTACTTTGATTTCTCATAAAAAAACAGCCCAAAACTGGGCTGTTCCAGACCGTAGACAAACTACCGTTATAACTTGAAAAAGTGTAACGGTAGTTTATTTTTTTTATGAAATTTTCGAAAATATGTATAAAAATCTTTATAATAGAAGTCCTCACGGACTCTTATGTAAGCC
>NZ_JAHMSB010000024.1:0-5635 GCF_018986355.1 Staphylococcus sp. CWZ226
GCTTACATAAGAGTCCGTGAGGACTTCTATTATAAAGATTTTTATACATATTTTCGAAAATTTCATAAAAAAAATAAACTACCGTTACACTTTTTCAAGTTATAACGGTAGTTTGTCTACGGTCTGGGTACAAATGCAGGTTTAATTGGAACATTATTCGCGGCATTAGGTAGTGTATTCTTATTTAATCGTCGTAAGAAGGAAACAAAAGATCATAAATAATGTATCGCAGTAATACTTTGAATAGGTTTTAATGCATAAGTAATGCCTCCTTAAGCTCACATCATGTGAATGCTTTTGGAGGCATTTTTTAATCTAAGTCATAAATTTCTTCATATCTTACTTCTGTTGCTTGTGGTAACCAAGGCTTGCCTGACATAAAGCCAATGTGAGCACCTTCAAATTCTGTGTTCATCAGTTCATCCATAGCTTTTCTTTGCCAATCTCTTTCTCGTTTTCTTCGAAACTTTTCATCTTCGCTCATTTCAAAACGGTAAAGCCATTCAGGAATAAACTTTTTAGGTTTACGTTTCTTAGTTCCAGCGTATTCATTAAGTTCAATAGTGATTGCTCTTTTCTCATAATAGTAAGTGTCATTAAGAAAGATTAAATCAAAGGAGAAGGGTTCAGGTAAGGGGATGCCGAGTTCTTTATACTTTGCTAGGGCGAAGCCTAAGCAATCTTCAGGAGATAGGAGTTCGATTGGAGGAAGTACTTCATGCAGTGATTCTACATCGAAATCTACAAAGAAGTATTGGCCTTCAAGCTTCGGATTATTCTTATAAAATATTGCGACGTATGTGACTTTCATTATCTCAAGTCCTCTCTATATTTATTGTGACGCAGCTTAATTTGAGTAATAAACATAGTAGATGTTATTACTTAGAAATTAGTATAAAAAAAGGAAGTCGACGGCACAATCGACTTCCTTTACCTATTCAGTAAACTTGTATTTATAAGTTAAATAATACCTTGTATCTTCAACACAATATGAGCTACGACGGCTGAACCGACATATGTACTCATTAGAATGACCATACCTACAACGATTGTTTTCCAACCTAATTTTGCAAAGTCAGTCCAAGAGTTACCGATTGAGATACCAGCATATGCAACAACTGGTGTAGCTAAAGCCATTAATTCTACATTGTGTGTCCAACTTACAATATAAGGTGCCGTCGGCATACCAGGAATTGTAAGTACTAATCCAAGTACACCAATATAAGCAATACTAGGAATATTAAGAGGGATGAGCTGTTGAAGAATCATACCGATCAAAGCGATTCCCATTAACGCAAGAACACCTGGAACAGCTTTTGAAGGCATAATGTCTTGGCCAATCCAGTTACTAATTAACGCAATAAGTCCCACAACAACAAGCGTCAAAGACCAGTTGATAATATTAGACGTGAGTTTCATGTATATCCCTCTTTCCTTTTGTACTTTTTTGTAGTCTAGCTTTAACCTTCATAACACCATTGTAGTAACGAATTGTTAATGGTAATGCGATTAAGATACCCATATATAATCCAGTTACTGATGTTAATAAGTTACTGACTCCTGAAAATGCTTTAATATCACTAGCGTAACTTGGGAACATTTCAATAATAGGACCAACTGCGGCAGCTGACATAACGCCACTACCAACACCAGTCGCCATTGCGTAAGCTAATGGATGTAAAGGTATAATGGATGCGATCAAACCTGAAAAGATACTAAAGAATATCGCACCGAAAATTGTTCCGAAGATATACATAGACATGACACCACGCCATTCTGGCGATTCAATACCGAACTTTTCTGTAATCAACGCCATATTTGCTTCTCTACCAATAGAGTGTGTCATACCGATAGCCTCACGACGTAGTCCAAGCATAATTGCTAACGGTAAAGAAAGGAAAATCGTACCTAGGTTACCAAGTTCTTGTAAAACTAATGCTGGACCTGCCGCGATAATTTTAGGAAGTGCAGGTCCTGCTTCAGTACCAAATTTCGCAATTAAAATAGCAACAGAAATAAATACCATAGGCTCTGAGTTTTTGGCTTGTTTCTTACCAACCAAAGGAGTGAAATAAGCTAATAAACCTAAGACAACTCCATAAACTACAGGTAATAATAAAATAGACGTAATCCCTAATGGAATATCGAATGGGCCAATTAATTCACAAATCACAACAATGGCTAATACTAAGACATGTAATCGCCAATCTTTCCAGTAGTGTTGTCTTCGATTCATAGTTATCTCCTCCTATAATAATTATTGTAATAATCAGAAAATTGTGTGAATGAACTCATTGTAACGTTAAACATATAGAAAGTGAAGAGGTAAATGACACTTATTTTGCTTTTTTGGTAAACAAAATGTAGAGCAAAAGCATGTATAATTTGTATGTTCGCATTTCCATGCTGATAAATGTATAGAAAAAGGAGAGTAGTTTATGAGTGATAAAAATAAATGTGAGAGGTAGGCGTTCATATTGTAGAAATTAAAGCAGGTTTTAAATCAATCGTTCTAAAAAATATAGAAAAGAAGGACAACAAATGAATACAACATCAAAAGATAGAAATAAGAATGTAATGGATCGATCTACAAAAGAGGAAATAAATGTTCAGAGTATCGAATGTATAAAAAATTGGAGAACGTGTGATGAGAAGGAAAAAGAGTATTGGGCAAACAAGTTCATTATGCTGAATCACTATACTGTTGATAAAGTGGTTGAACAAAATATATTACAGATAAAAGAAACGATTTTAGAAAAGCAAGATTTAATATCGTATGGATATGAAGGATTGCTCAATATAATGGAAAAGTTTAATTTAGATAATGAAAGCTCTTTTCAATATGATAAGTATTTCAGAGTTCAGTATTATGTCAGAAAGAATATAGATGATCACAAATCTTCATATAAAATTCCCACGTTTGAAAAAGAACAGATAAATTATATGAATCGTTTAATGTCGCAAAATCACTTTCTGGATGAAGATAAGTTAGATGCATTGTTGAGGGAGAAGATTGGGGTTTCTGAAAAGCAATTATTCAACTTAAAAAAGTTCATGGGAATGTGTGTTTATAACCAAATATCATTAGATGAAGAAATGGATAATCTTAAAGAAGATGAATTCATTGATAATAAACTGAGGTTTATTGAAAGAGAAACTGAAAATAGCGTAGAGGAAATAGTTATAATTAATCAATTTATTGAATACATGGTAAATCAAGCTAAAGAAGTTTTGCCTACGGATAGATATTTTATAGTATTCACTAGATATTTAGGGATAGATGGAAAAGAACCAGAAGAATTAAAAAACATAGCTAAACTAGTAGAAACAAGCTATAGATATACTGTAGTTATAAAGAACAGTTCAATTTCAAAGATGAAGTTTGCTGCGAGAAGAGGAGAAATTTCTAATTGGTTTAAAGAAGAATAGTGGGATATTGTTTTATGAATGAGTATCTAAAATAACTAAAAAATAAACCGTGCATATCTATGTTAATCATAGAAGTGCATGGTTTATTTTTGTGTCTAATAATTAAATTAAGTGTTTTATGATTAATATTCATATGTTATAAAAACTAATAACCATAGTGTGGCAACCTTTAAATAAGATGGCATAATGAGTTGAAATATAAGATAATAATAAGGTGCAGCTTAATCAAAATGGATGGTAAGTAATTGGGAAAGATCATTGTTATGTTGTAGTAATATGGTTTAAAATAAAAAATAACAATACATAATTTAAAAAGGGAGAATGATTTGATGGAATTAAAAATGTTGGAAGAAAAATTATTTCGTTCCTTAAAAGAAAATGAAATAGCTATAAAAGACTATAGTATAGATGAGATAAATGTAACTGAATTAAACACAAAGATCTTAAGGTTGAAGATGGAGAAAGTTATAGATAATACTACATTTGAAATATTGAGAAATATTAAAAATGCTATTGCAGATTTCAAAAGATTTAATGATATTAACAGCAAGTCAGAAATTGAAAATCAACTGACAAAATTAGAAAGGTATACAAAAAAGAAATCATTTACAACAAGTAACAACTTTGAAGAGATAATGAAACATTTAAGTGTCACTTCAAAAGAGTCAATTGTAAACTCCCAAGCATTTACAGAATTTAATGACTATTTGCACATAGAAAGACCAATAGAACACAGATTAATTAGCTCTTTAAAGTCTTTGAAAGAAAAAGACTCAGGAATAATTCTGTTAGTTGGGTCTGTTGGTGATGGAAAATCACATTTATTAGCATATCTAAATGATAAATATGCTGAACTTATGCAAGACATTACAATTTATAATGATGCTACTGAAAGCGATAACCCTTATAGAACCGCCCAAGAAACTTTAATAAATATATTTAGAAAGTATAAAGAAAATGGTGGGAAGGTAGTAATAGCGATAAATATTGGAATGTTACACAAATTGAATGAAAGCTTTTCTAATCATCAGGATTTATCGCACTTTAAAGAAATGATTGAAAGTACGCACATTTTTTCAGAAGTCACAGCTGATGTGAAAAATAATCTAGACGAAGAAATTTCAATAGTTTCTTTTATAGGAGAAAAGCCTTTTGAAATAAATGAAAATGGCATGTATAGCACTTTTTATAATGAAGTAATGGAGAAGATCTTTAGAAAAGAATTAGATAATCCCATTTATGCTGCTTTTATGGATGATGATGGATTTAATAGGACAGAAAGTATTTATAGAAACTATAAATTAATGATGAACCAAGATGTAAGGAAAGCTGTTATTCATTTGTTGATAAAGATTCAAATAGAAAACAAAAGGATAATTTCAACCAGAGCTCTTTTAAACTTTATTCACGATATTATTGTTCCAGATAATAATCATAATAATAATTTATTAATGAATTTATTGTTTGAAAGTTCTGATAGATCTCCTTTATTAAAAGCAATAAGCAGCCAAGACCCAAGTAAAATTCAGAACTATAAAATAGACAAACTCAATGTTGAACTTTATAACTCCCTAGATATATATGGTAAAAGTCGTGCTCTTTTTGGTGAAGAAGTATACAAGGAGATAGAAGATTACATTACTTTATTTGATGGACTAAAATACATTAGAAAATTTAAGATGATCATAAGATTGCATTTCTTGTTTAATTATAAAGAATATGAGAACGATGAGTATGAAGAGTATATACAAATGTTGCGATGTATTGAAAACGATAGATTATATAAAAAATCTTTGCTATCCAAGTTGCAAAAGGCAATATATCATTGGAATGGAAGTCCTAAAGAAGGTTTCATTTACAACGAGAATTTTGACTTCGATTCTAATATGAGAATTGGTTTAGAACTTAAGTATGATCTCGTTTATATAAAGGTTACTGATCAATATGCTATTAAGGTAGAAATAGATGTTAATGGTAAAAAATTGGAAGTTGTTATTGATTTTAACCTTTACAAACTCCTTTGTAAGATAGAAAAAGGATATATTGTAAAAGCAAAAGATAAGAAAGACTCTATAGTCTTTTCAGACCGTAGACAAACTACCGTTATAACTTGAAAAAGTGTAACGGTAGTTTATTTTTTTTATGAAATTTTCGAAAATATGTATAAAAATCTTTATAATAGAAGTCCTCACGGACTCTTATGTAA
>NZ_JAHMSB010000025.1:0-3191 GCF_018986355.1 Staphylococcus sp. CWZ226
AAGTTTTGGGATTGTTAAGGGTTCGGAGGCTCAACGTCAATAAAGCAATTGGAATAAAGCAATAATATGATATGGTTACCTTGGGAATGTTCTTAAAAAATTGGGAGTAAAATTAAAGCGAAGGAGTTTTTATTTTGAAACTAAAAAAATCATTTGGAACATTGTTAGCGAGTGCGATTTTATTAACAACGGTAAGTCCTATGGCTAGTGCAAGTGAATCATTAGAAACACAAAAGGCAGTTAGTAACTCGAGTGTAGAAATTGAAAAAGATAATAAAGCTTTAGATGATTTGTTTCGAAATCCTGAATATGTAACTGAACAGACTATTAATAATTTGCCGACTAATCTTAAAGAAGGGACTTCAGAAAGAATTGGTGGTTCTTTTGCTGTAAAAAAAGGAATTAAGGCAATGATAAAAAACAAAAAAGCTGTTTTTTCAGGAGTTAAAAAGATAAGTCCTCGTGCTGGTAAGTCTTTAGAAAAACGTTGGGATAAATATGTTGAACCGGCTTTAAATAAGATTTTAAAACAAGAACAAGCTACGTGGGGGAATGTAGAGGGTCAAGTTGCTCAAGCGTTAATGGGAACTGGTATAAAAGACTCTTCTGCTCGCAGCATTGCTTACTGGGTATCTCAAGTAGGTCAAACTTTGATATAAGAGAGTGTGTTTTGAATGAATAATGAAGAATTAGAGTCTAAATTGTTGTTGATTAAGCAATCTATAGATGTTTTACAAGAAGAATTAGCACCTGATCTAAAAACAAAAGATTTAGTTTTATTACGTTACGGTTATAGCGTTCATGAAATTAAGAAGTTAAATGATTATTTATTTAAATTAACAATAAACGAGGATAAAGTAACCAAAAAAGAGTTTAAAGAAGTTTTATGTGATATAAGAGAAGTTCCTGAAATTCCAAATAAGCAAGTTGATGATATTTTGGAAGGTTATAGAAACAGTGAACTTCATGTTGATGTAATAGATTATATTTTGAATAATGATTAATAAAAAGCCCTCCTAAAAGAGGGCTTTTTAAACGAGTGAAACGAGTTTCTTCTTGTCTTGATACTATAGGCAACTATTACAATGCGAACTTATACCCTTTGAACCGTTGATATAACTAGTTTAAGACACAAAAAAAGTTGCTTTTTCGTACCTATTAATGTATTGTTTAAGGTGTCTAATCTAAAACTATACAGGAAGGAGAAAAAGCAACTTTTTATATGCATTGTTTTGTAAAAAAACAAGGTTGTTTTGTGTGATATATCATGGACAAGTATACTGAGAAAAAACAAAGAAATCAAGTATTTCAAAAATTTATTGAGAGACATGTGAGAGAGGGACAGATGTATTTGATAAAGGACTGTAATACATTTTTATCATTTGTTGCGGATAAAACTCTGGAGAAAAAGAAGCTATATAAGTCAAATTTATGTAAGAACCGGTTCTGTCCTGTATGTGCTTGGCGAAAAGCTCGTAAAGATGCATTGGGATTATCTTTAATGATGCAGTATATCAAACAAGAAGAACAAAAGGAGTTTTTATTTTTAACTCTAACCACTCCTAATGTGAAATCAGATGATTTAGAATCTGAAATTAAACATTACAATCAATCTTTCAGACGCTTAAGCAATCGTAAAAAATTCAAATCGATAGCTAAAGGTTATGTAAGAAAATTAGAGGTTACTTATAATAAAAAACGAGATGATTATAATCCGCATTTCCATGTTTTAATTGCTGTTAACAAATCGTATTTTACAGATAAACGGTATTATATTAGTCAAAAAGAATGGCTGAATTTATGGCGAGATGTAACGGACAACGATGAAATTACACAAGTACATGTTCAAAAAATCAAACAGAATAACAACAAAGAATTATACGAAATGGCGAAGTATTCTGGTAAAGATAGCGACTACTTAATTAATCAAAAAGTGTTCGATACATTTTATAAATCACTCAAAGGGAAACAGATTCTTGTTTATTCTGGATTGTTTAAAGAGGCAAGAAAGAAATTAAAAAATGGCGATTTAGATTATCTTAAAGAAGTAGATCCGACAGAATATATTTATCAAATTTTTTATCACTGGAACCAAAAAGAATACTTAGCAAGTGAAATTTTTGATTTAACCGAAGAAGAAAAAAGTAAAATTAATCATCAAATGATTGATGAAATTGACGAAGAAATTTGATTATAAATTTTGATATTCTTTTTAAAACGTTAGCGAAAAAGCTAGCGTTTTTTTATTGAAAAGTGCTAAAAAATGTTTGGGTACATTTTGGGTACAGACACAAGATGTAGGGGTACATTTTGGGTACAAACGCAATTTATAGGGGTACATTTTGGGTACAAAAGCAAAAAATGATTGCACTTTATAAAACGCTGTATCCCTTGAAATGTCTGGCTTCGCCAGACCATACATTTTTAAATGTATGCATATTTCCCTTATGCTCTTACAAAGCATTTTGGACAAAATCAAGATTTCGGTATTTTTTACAGAAATTTGCCCCTGCAGGAACTAAAAATCGGATTCACTTTTTGAAGGATTTTATGCAAAATTTTAGTTTGCATGTAGATGGGCAGTGTCTAAAAATCATCACTGGTTTTGCTAAAAATTTGTGATGTGAATTCAAAATATATTTATTTGGCTCTTATTTGCGTTTTAAGCACTTATATAGAATTTTGGATATAAAACTACGTAAATATTTAGTGTTTCTTCAAAATGGCCCTTTAAAATTAAAAATAAAGGCACTCAAAATTTTTTGTGAGAGTTATGATGAAGTTTGTTAAAAGGAAAACTAAAAGTGGATAAATTTATAAGAAAACAGGAGTTGTTAAAAAATGAAATTCAGAGAAGCATTAGAGAATTTTTTAACGAGTGAGTATGTATATGTTGTTTTGTTGGTACTAGCTATTTATCAAATTTTTATGTTGTTTGAATGAACATTTGAGAAGTAGAACACGCATTTATGCCGAGAAAATTTATTGATCGTTGAGAAGAACCCTTAACTAAACTTGTAGACGAATGTCGGTATAGCGTGAGCTATTAAACCGACCATTCGACAAGTTTTGGGATTGTTAAGGGTTCGGAGGCTCAACGTCAATAAAGCAATTGGAATAAAGCAATAATATGATATGGTTACCTTGGGAATGTTCTTAAAAAATTGGGAGTAAAATTAAAGCGAAGGAGT
>NZ_JAHMSB010000026.1:0-2949 GCF_018986355.1 Staphylococcus sp. CWZ226
CGATTACTCACAATATTAATAACGTGATTAAGTTATTAAGGGCGCACGGTGGATGCCTTGGCACTAGAAGCCGATGAAGGACGTTACTAACGACGATATGCTTTGGGTAGCTGTAAGTAAGCGTTGATCCAGAGATTTCCGAATGGGGGAACCCAGCACAAGTTATGTTGTGTTATCGACATGTGAATACATAGCATGTCCGAAGGCAGACGCGGAGAACTGAAACATCTTAGTACCCGCAGGAAGAGAAAGAAAAATCGATTCCCTGAGTAGCGGCGAGCGAAACGGGAAGAGCCCAAACCAATGAGCTTGCTCATTGGGGTTGTAGGACACTCTATACGGAGTTACAAAGGAATAAATTAGACGAATCACCTGGAAAGTTGAACCAGAGAAGGTAAAAGTCCTGTAGTCGAAAGTTTATTCTCTCTTGAGTGGATCCTGAGTACGACGGAGCACGTGGAATTCCGTCGGAATCCGGGAGGACCATCTCCCAAGGCTAAATACTCTCTAGTGACCGATAGTGAACCAGTACCGTGAGGGAAAGGTGAAAAGTACCCCGGAAGGGGAGTGAAAGAGAACTTGAAACCGTGTGCTTACAAGTAGTCAGAGCCCGTTAATGGGTGATGGCGTGCCTTTTGTAGAATGAACCGGCGAGTTACGATCTGATGCAAGGTTAAGCAGCAAATGCGGAGCCGCAGCGAAAGCGAGTCTGAACAGGGCGTTGAGTATTTGGTCGTAGACCCGAAACCAGGTGATCTACCCTTGGTCAGGTTGAAGTTCAGGTAACACTGAATGGAGGACCGAACCGACTTACGTTGAAAAGTGAGCGGATGAACTGAGGGTAGCGGAGAAATTCCAATCGAACCTGGAGATAGCTGGTTCTCTCCGAAATAGCTTTAGGGCTAGCCTCAAGTGATGATTGTTGGAGGTAGAGCACTGTTTGGACGAGGGGCCCCTCTCGGGTTACCGAATTCAGACAAACTCCGAATGCCAATCAATTTAACTTGGGAGTCAGAACGTGGGTGATAAGGTCCATGTTCGAAAGGGAAACAGCCCAGACCACCAGCTAAGGTCCCAAAATATATGTTAAGTGGCAAAGGATGTGGTATTGCCCAGACAACTAGGATGTTGGCTTAGAAGCAGCCATCATTTAAAGAGTGCGTAATAGCTCACTAGTCGAGTGACACTGCGCCGAAAATGTACCGGGGCTAAACATATTACCGAAGCTGTGGATTGTCCGTAGGACAATGGTAGGAGAGCGTTCTAAGTGCGTCGAAGCATGATCGCAAGGACATGTGGAGCGCTTAGAAGTGAGAATGCCGGTGTGAGTAGCGAAAGATGGGTGAGAATCCCATCCACCGATTGACTAAGGTTTCCAGAGGAAGGCTCGTCCGCTCTGGGTTAGTCGGGTCCTAAGTCGAGGCCGACAGGCGTAGACGATGGATAACAGGTTGATATTCCTGTACCACCATTTATCGTTTTAAGCGATGGGGGGACACAGTAGGATAGGCGAAGCGTGCTGTTGGAGTGCACGTCTAAGCAGTGAGACTGAATGGTAGGCAAATCCGCCATTCTCAAGGTTGAGCTGTGATGGGGAGAGGAAACATGTTTTCCTCGAGTCGTTGATTTCACACTGTCGAGAAAAGCCTCTAGCTAGATAACTGGTGCCCGTACCGCAAACCGACACAGGTAGTCAAGATGAGAATTCTAAGGTGAGCGAGAGAACTCTCGTTAAGGAACTCGGCAAAATGACCCCGTAACTTCGGGAGAAGGGGTGCTCTTTAGGGTTCACGCTCTGAAGAGCCGCAGTGAATAGGCCCAAGCGACTGTTTATCAAAAACACAGGTCTCTGCTAAACCGTAAGGTGATGTATAGGGGCTGACGCCTGCCCGGTGCTGGAAGGTTAAGAGGAGTGGTTAGCTTCTGCGAAGCTACGAATCGAAGCCCCAGTAAACGGCGGCCGTAACTATAACGGTCCTAAGGTAGCGAAATTCCTTGTCGGGTAAGTTCCGACCCGCACGAAAGGCGTAACGATTTGGGCACTGTCTCAACGAGAGACTCGGTGAAATCATAGTACCTGTGAAGATGCAGGTTACCCGCGACAGGACGGAAAGACCCCGTGGAGCTTTACTGTAGCCTGATATTGAAATTCGGCACAGCTTGTACAGGATAGGTAGGAGCCTTAGAAGCGTGAGCGCCAGCTTACGTGGAGGCGCTGGTGGGATACTACCCTAGCTGTGTTGGATTTCTAACCCGCGCCATTGATCATGGCGGGAGACAGTGTCAGGCGGGCAGTTTGACTGGGGCGGTCGCCTCCTAAAGTGTAACGGAGGCGCTCAAAGGTTCCCTCAGAATGGTTGGAAATCATTCATAGAGTGTAAAGGCATAAGGGAGCTTGACTGCGAGACCTACAAGTCGAGCAGGGTCGAAAGACGGACTTAGTGATCCGGTGGTTCCGCATGGAAGGGCCATCGCTCAACGGATAAAAGCTACCCCGGGGATAACAGGCTTATCTCCCCCAAGAGTTCACATCGACGGGGAGGTTTGGCACCTCGATGTCGGCTCATCGCATCCTGGGGCTGTAGTCGGTCCCAAGGGTTGGGCTGTTCGCCCATTAAAGCGGTACGCGAGCTGGGTTCAGAACGTCGTGAGACAGTTCGGTCCCTATCCGTCGTGGGCGTAGGAAATTTGAGAGGAGCTGTCCTTAGTACGAGAGGACCGGGATGGACATACCTCTGGTGTACCAGTTGTCGTGCCAACGGCATAGCTGGGTAGCTATGTATGGACGGGATAAGTGCTGAAAGCATCTAAGCATGAAGCCCCCCTCAAGATGAGATTTCCCAACTTCGGTTATAAGATCCCTCAAAGATGATGAGGTTAATAGGTTCGGGGTGGAAGCATAGCGATATGTGGAGCTGACGAATACTAATCGATCGAAGACTTAATCAA
>NZ_JAHMSB010000027.1:0-2469 GCF_018986355.1 Staphylococcus sp. CWZ226
TAATTTACGCAGTCGTATCATTTTATGTACAAATCTTTTTGCAGCTAATCCAAAAAAAGAGATCAAGCAACTTTATGCTGCTTAATCTCTGTGTTTTAGCTCACCAGTCCTATTTGACAGAGAGCCATAAAAAAAGAGTAGAAACCTTGATATATCAAGAATTCTACTCTTAAAACATTAAAAATGTTTCTATTTCAGTACCGGCGGCCGGGATCGAACCGGCACTCCATCAGCTGGAACGGGATTTTGAGTCCCGCGCGTCTGCCAATTCCGCCACGCCGGCATAATATGGAGCGGAAGATAGGATTTACACCTATACCTCGTTCCGGGAAGGAACGTGTTCTAAAAGTTGAACTACTCCCGCAGGAATAAAAAATATGGAGCGGAAGATAGGATTTGCACCTATACCTCGTTCCGGGAAGGAACGTGTTCTAAGAGTTGAACTACTCCCGCATAAAATAAAAAATGGAGCGGAAAATAGGATTTACACCTATACCTCGTTCCGGGAAGGAACGTGTTCTAAGAGTTGAACTATTCCCGCATAAAATAAAAAATATGGAGCGGAAGATAGGATTTGCACCTATACCTCGTTCCGGGAAGGAACGTGTTCTAAAAGTTGAACTACTCCCGCATAATTCATGGAGGCGGCAACCGGATTTGAACCGGTGAATAAAGGTTTTGCAGACCTTGGCCTTACCACTTGGCTATGCCGCCAAAAGTAACTGGGCTAACTGGATTCGAACCAGTGAGTGACGGAGTCAAAGTCCGTTGCCTTACCGCTTGGCTATAGCCCATTAATAATAAAGGGCGACTGATGGGAATCGAACCCACGAATGTCGGAACCACAATCCGATGTGTTAACCACTTCACCACAGTCGCCATGGCAGGGGCAGTAGGAATCGAACCCACATCAAAGGTTTTGGAGACCTCTATTCTACCGTTGAACTATGCCCCTATTAAAATAAGATGGTGGAGGGGGGCAGATTCGAACTGCCGAACCCGAAGGAGCGGATTTACAGTCCGCCGCGTTTAGCCACTTCGCTACCCCTCCTGAGATGGTGCCGGCCAGAGGACTTGAACCCCCAACCTACTGATTACAAGTCAGTTGCTCTACCAATTGAGCTAGGCCGGCAAAAAATGGTTCAAGACAGAGTCGAACTGCCGACACATGGAGCTTCAATCCATTGCTCTACCAACTGAGCTATTGAACCATAATTATATTAATGAATGGCGGTCCCGACGGGAATCGAACCCGCGATCTCCTGCGTGACAGGCAGGCGTGTTAACCGCTACACTACGGGACCTACATAATAAAATTGCGGGAGGCGGATTTGAACCACCGACCTTCGGGTTATGAGCCCGACGAGCTACCGAACTGCTCCATCCCGCGATAATAATATTGTATAAATGGCGGAGGAAGAGGGATTCGAACCCCCGCGAGCCGTTAAGCCCCTGTCGGTTTTCAAGACCGATCCCTTCAGCCGGACTTGGGTATTCCTCCAAAAAAATTATATGGACCTTGCAGGACTCGAACCTGCGACCGAACGGTTATGAGCCGTTAGCTCTAACCAACTGAGCTAAAGGTCCTAAATAATTTTACAACTAATAATTAGTGGCGGTGGAGGGGATCGAACCCCCGACCTCACGGGTATGAACCGTACGCTCTAGCCAGCTGAGCTACACCGCCATTGTATAGGTTTATGTTGTAATTAAATATGGTGGAGACTAGCGGGATCGAACCGCTGACCTCCTGCGTGCAAAGCAGGCGCTCTCCCATCTGAGCTAAGCCCCCATATTAATTTAATAATCCTTTTTCTAAGGTTATCGGGAAGACAGGATTCGAACCTACGACCCCTTGGTCCCAAACCAAGTGCTCTACCAAGCTGAGCTACTTCCCGTAGAAAATAAGCGCGCCCGATAGGAGTCGAACCCATAACCTCTTGATCCGTAGTCAAACGCTCTATCCAGTTGAGCTACGGGCGCATTTTATATATATTATGGTGCCGAGGACCGGAATCGAACCGGTACGATAATCACTTATCGCAGGATTTTAAGTCCTGTGCGTCTGCCAGTTCCGCCACCCCGGCAAAAAAATGGAGCAGAAGACGGGATTCGAACCCGCGACCCCAACCTTGGCAAGGTTGTATTCTACCGCTGAACTACTTCTGCATATGCGGGTGAAGGGAGTCGAACCCCCACGCCGTAAGGCGCTAGATCCTAAGTCTAGTGCGTCTGCCAATTCCGCCACACCCGCGTTTAAATGGTGAGCCATAGAGGATTCGAACCTCTGACCCTCTGATTAAAAGTCAGATGCTCTACCAACTGAGCTAATGGCTCTTGAGATGGTGCCGGCCAGAGGACTTGAACCCCCAACCTACTGATTACAAGTCAGTTGCTCTACCAGTTGAGCTAGGCCGGCTATTTAAATGGTGGAGAATGACGGGTTCGAACCGCCGACCCTCTGCTTGT
>NZ_JAHMSB010000028.1:0-1409 GCF_018986355.1 Staphylococcus sp. CWZ226
GGCTCTATACTATTTAGGACTGGTGATAATCACTAGTCCTATTTTTGATACAAAAAAAGCGCAATTATCTCTATAATTAGAAGTATCCTACAACCAATAATTAAGGAGATAATGCGCCTATGTCTAATACTATATCAATAACACTTGGAATTAAAGATAAAAATATCACTTTTGAAGATAAGGTTGAAGAAAGAAAGTATAAAGGGAAAAATTCTTTATTTTACTTTGGAAAATTAATACATTCTCCCAAGCGATGTAAACTTTGCGGACACAAAAATACGAACTTTTCTATAATCAAAAATGGTTTAAAAAAATCATGTCTTACGATACCTAAGGTATCGGAGAAGCCAGCTTATTTAATATTGGAAAAACAGCGTTTCCACTGTAAAAAGTGCTGCAGTTATTTCACTGCTGAAACACCTGTCGTTGAGCGGAATTGCTATATTTCTCAAAACACACGATTAGCTGTGCTGAATAAGTCGATAGACATACGTTCGCAAAAATCTGTCGCTGAATCTTGTCATGTCAGTAATTCCACAGTTACTCGAATAATTAATAAAGCTGCTTCTCAAATAGCTCAAACACCGTTTAAATATTTACCGGAACACTTGATGATGGATGAGTTCAAAAGCGTTAAAAATGTTGTCGGTAAAATGAGTTTTATTTATGCAGACGCAGTAACACACCGTATTATTGATATTGTGCCTGACCGTAGGTTATTTGCTTTGAAAAACTATTTCTATCGTTATCCTCTTTCTGAAAGAAAACGTGTGAAAACAGTGTCTATCGATATGTACGAACCTTATATGGCTTTGATCAGAGAAGTTTTTCCTAATGCCAAAATTCTAATAGATCGTTTCCATATTGTTCAGTCTTTAAATAGAGCCTTGAACATGACTCGAGTAACAGTTATGAATAGTTTCAGAACAACTGAAAGGCCTCTATACAACAAGTACAAGCGCTACTGGAAGATTCTTTTAAAACCATATGAACAACTTGAAGCTTTTGTTTACAGTAAGATGCCTTTATATAAACAATGGAAAACACCGAAAGGTGTTGTCGAACACTTACTGAGTTTTGACGAAAGACTTTTAAACACACATACACTCGTAAATGAGTTAAGATCCACATTGAAAGAAAACAATAAAGCTGCTTTTGAAACTGCCTTGAAAAATATAGAAATCAATAGCGTTGCTCCTAAACTTCAAACAGCTGTTAAGACACTTAGAAAGCACAATAGTATGATAAGAAATACTTTTGAATACAGTAACTTGACCAACGGTCCACTTGAGGGAATAAATACTAAAATAAAGCTGATACAGAGAATATCTTTTGGTTATAGAAATTTTGGTAATTTACGCAGTCGTATCATTTTATGTACAAATCTTTTTGCAGCTAATCCAAAAAAA
>NZ_JAHMSB010000029.1:0-1265 GCF_018986355.1 Staphylococcus sp. CWZ226
CTTAAATCTTCAACTATATCTAAATCATCTTGCCATACGTGCCTTTGGATTTGTTTTTGACACTGTTTATTTTCAGTGCATTTGTTCAATAGTGGGCATTCACGACATGTGTCAGAGTTTGACATATATAGTCTGTGCCCAGTTGGCATTGTTCTTTTGTAAGTTAAAAACTCATCATTAGGACAGATATAGCTATCATAATATTCATCGTAGATGAAATCGCGAATTTTGAAGAAACCTTCTTTTCCTTTTGGTCGAGTATACGGCATCACAGGTATCATTAATTTTTCAATAAGATAGTGTGCATTAGCTGGAGTTTTATATCCAGAATCGACTGCTACATATCTCGCTTTTAAACCTGCTTTCTCCATTCTTTCTATCATAGGTTTCAATTGCGTACTATCATGGATATTTCCTGGAGTGACGTGTGAATCTAAAATGAAGCCGTGTCTATCGACACATGCATGTAGCGAATAGGCAAATTGCTTTTCTCTCTCGCTCTTTACATAATAACCAGACTCTGGATCAGTTTTGCTTTCTTTTATATATTTAGTTTTCGCTTCCTTTTTCTTTTTTATAGGCTTTTTTCCATCGGCTTTTCTTAGAAGATTTACTTCATCATCCAATTCTTTTTGGTATGCTTTGGCTTCAATTTGAACAACTTTCTTAATGTATTTATTTTTATTAGCATTGGCTTTAATATGAGTTGAATCGATAAAAATTTGTTCGGTATTAATAAGGTTGTTTTCAAAAGCAATTTTTAAGATGTGTTGGAAGATTTCTTCAAATAACTTATTATCATAAAATCGGCGGGTGTAGTTTTTGCTAAAAGTACCAAAATGAGGAACTTTATCAAAGAATCCATAACCTAAGTACCATCGGTACGCTACATTAGTGTGAATTTCTTTTATAGTTTGTCTCATAGATTTAATGCCGAATAATTTTTGAATCAGAAGGATTTTTACTAAAATTACAGGGTCAATAGAGGGTCTGCCATTATCTAAGCAATATTTATCTTTCACTAAATCATAAACAAAGTTAAGATCTAATACTTTTTCAACTTTACGTAACAAGTGATCATCAGGAACTAATTGAGATATTGAAATCATTTCAAGTTGTTCTCTGTTATTAGAAGATTTATTTAGCATACTATCACCTCATTATCTTATTACTATCATTATACAAGAAATGGGGAAAAGGTTATTATGTAAAATGTTAAAAAATAAAAAATGCCGACAAGTCCGTAGGACTTTGTCGACAGTCTG